>JBFRWF010000334.1:0-26217 GCA_051439465.1 Xenococcaceae cyanobacterium
TTAGATTTCGGGTTGAGACGAGCAGGGGGAGCAGGGGGAGCAGGGGAAGCAGGGGGAGAAAAAGCTTATTTTTTCGTTTCTGTGATCGTTCTGACTCACCCTTTTGTTAAAAACCTACCCTTGTGAGAATCACCAGTCCCCAGTTATAGCGTCTCAATCACAGGTGTACCATCTGCTTTCACCCAGGCAAGGCGCTGGATGCGGCAGCTACGGGCATACTCCCGGATCTGGTCGGGGGAACGTCCCCCTAAATCAATTTCTACTCGCACCAAATGCTCAGAGTTTCTCAGTTTTTGGGCATAAACAATGGCAGCTGCGGATGCCTGGGGTGTCTGGGGAACCACTAGCCAATCACTCGCTGGCGGGGAATGAGGTAGCTCCGATGTGGACACCAGACAAGAGTGCAAGTCTTCTATGTTAAGAGCAAAACCAATTCCTGGCGAGGCTTTTCCTTGGGGATGATAAAGTTCCAATAACTGGTCATAGCGTCCTCCTTGCCCCAAAATGCGCGATTGACTATCTCTAGAACTGACCACATCGAAGAAAATCCCAGTGTAATAGTCAAAAGTTTGCAGCAAGCTCAGATCCAAAATCATTGGCAGAGGATTAGAGCTGCTATCTTTGAGTAGTTCAACCAAAGATTTCAGGTTGTTGACAATCTGTTGTCCCGACTCGTCTAAATCGAGACTGGCAACTTTTTGTAGCACATCTGCTGGCTGTCCCCGCAGATCAAACAGCAACAACGCCCGTTCCCGCAGTTCTGGGGAGAGAAGCAGATTTTCCAAGGTGACGCGGTCAAGATGAGCAATGCAATAGCGTACCTGCTGTTGTAATGATTTTGGGAAGGGGGAGAGGAGCGATCGCGTTAATCCCGCCTCCCCTAAAATCAAGTGCCACTCCTGTAAACCCAGCTTATCCAGACAATCTGCCAGCAACAAGAGAATTTCCGCATCTGCCAATATTCCTCCAGCAAAAAGCAGCTCAACGCCAGCCTGGTAAAACTCTAACTGACGACCATGATGTCCTACTGGTGGATTGCGAAACACATTTGCACGGTAACAAAGACGTTGTGGGTAGTTATTCCCCGCCATTCGGGTTACTGCTGCCCGTGCGATCGAAGCTGTTAGTTCTGGACGTAGTCCTAGGGTTCCTTCCGAACCATCTTGTAGCTGAATCACCGTTGAACGCTCTACGGCTCCACCTGCCATCAGAGTATCCAGCCGTTCCAGAGTAGAAGTCACTATTCGCTGATACCCCCACCGCTGAAATACCTGCTGCAAACGGTCATTAATCCAGCATTTTTGGGCAACTTCTAGGGGGAGCAAATCCCTTGCACCGGCTGGTGGTTGATGGATCATTGTTTGTTATTTTTTCGTTTGTTATTTTTTTTGCAAGTTTACTATCAAAGGTTAAGACATTGACAGGCATTCAGGGAATCCCTGATTGTTATATCCTTACTTTTTTTTACTCCCAAACAGACTCCCCAAAAAACCACCTTTTCTCGATTCCGATTGCTTAGATGACTTATCCTTAGACCTACGACTATCATGCCTCGTCTTGTTTTCGGCTTTTGGAGCTACCTTGTCTAGCTCCTGCTTACCCTGAATTGCTATGGGGTCTTTGGGATTCGATTTGCAGGCTTTGTTGATGTAAACTCTCGCCATTCCGAGGTTATTTTGCTTCAGATAAGCTAATCCCATCAAGCCGTTGCAAGTGCTGTTATTGCGGTCAAGCTCGAGTGCATGCCGCAACTCTAATATAGTTTTGGCAAAATTGTTTTTGTCAAAATACTCTTGTGCGCGGCGGACATAAGAAGCTACTGTTGGCCCTTTCATTTCTGTCGTTGTTTCTGGTGGCTTTCTCTTTCTCTTAATCTCTTGACTCTGTTTGCGTATCAAGTAGACCAGATTCAGCTCACTGATTTGAGCAACTTTATTCAAAACTTGCTCCAGGGATTTGTATTGATCCGCAGCCAAGGCTTGCAGTAACTTGTGATAAACAACGTCCAAATCGGCACCAGCTCGGTATAATTTTTTTGCAGCTTCACTGGCGAGGGTAATTTTTCCTCCTTCGGAGACCAGACGCTTACCCATCTGGGACAACACTAATTGATATTCTACACGGGATTTGTCTTTATATAGCTGTTCGTATGCCGGATTGACTAGCTTGGACAAAATCTGATTAGCCTGCTGTTTCTCGACATCATTTTTAGCTTTGCAAGTGTCAGGATGCAGCCTCTGAGCAATCTTGATATACCGTTTGCGAACCTGCTTAGCATCTGCATCAACAGGAATTCCTAAAACAGCATGATGATCGGTAAAATTAAACTTAAAAAATCCGTGTTTGATTTGAAAAACCATAGGATGCCATCCCATCTGTAGTGCCGAAAGCCTTTCTTCTAGTATCTCGTAGATTTTGCTATGCTTGCTAATCTCCGATCTAGCTCAAAACAAATAAATAAGGGTTTACATTTATAGAGTTCCCAGAAATACTGCCAAAGTAACAGTTTGAGCTTCAACTGGTCACGCCCATTCCTCTCCCACTATACCAAAGGTTAGTGGGAGAGGAATGGGCACGACCGTAACTGGTGATTAATGATACCTAATCCGGGTTAACTTTTGAACCCGGATTCAGTATCACCTTGAAAATGGCTATTTTACTAGAAATCTGACTAGATAGGAGTTTCAAGAGTTTTGTCAGTCAATCGGGTTTCCATAAGAGCCTTGCTCAGACTAGTGTGAATTTGACCATTGGTTGCCAGAATGCGACCGGAATCAATTGCTAAGGGACTGCCATCATAAGCGGTGACTTTACCCCCAGCTTCCTCTACTAACACTATTCCCGCAGCAATGTCCCAGGGATGGATTCCTCTTTCCCAGTAACCATCGAGTCGTCCACAGGCGACATCGGTTAAATCCAAGGCAGCAGAACCACTGCGGCGGACTCCCTGGGTGAGGTGCGTCAGATGACAAAATTCGGCGTAGTTATTATCAGTTGTCTCTCGTCGGTCGTAGGCAAAACCAGTTACTAGCAGGCTTTTACCCAATTCGGCAGTCTGGGAAACTCTTATTGGACGACGATTGAGAGTTGCTCCCAAACCTTTGGCGGCACGAAACAACTCATTGCGAAATGGATTATATACTGCACCGATTTGAGGTATGCCCCCAATCAGTAAGCCCACAGAAACCGCAGCAATGGGATATCCATGAGCGTAATTGGTTGTACCATCAAGGGGGTCAATTGTCCAGAGATATTCATTCTCTGTGTCTCCTAGCTGACCGGATTCTTCTGCTAAAATCTGATGGTCGGGGACATAACGACGCAGAACTTTGAGAATTTCTACTTCCGCCTTTTTATCCGCTTCTGTTACTAAGTCTCCGGGACGGCCTTTTTCTTCAATTGTTTCTAATTGACACCAGTGATCTTGCAAGACTACACCAGCAGACATCACCGCTTCGGTGGCAATATCCAGAAAAATTTGCAGTTGTTCAGGGGAATGTTGGCGCATTATTTACGATTTTTTGAGCGAAATTCCTTTGGGGTTAAGCGCATCGGTTGTTTTGGGTTCCAAATGCCGTAACCCATTAATCTGGCATATTCCTGGGCACGGATGAGACGTTGGGTATATTTACCGTTAGGCGATCGCAAGTCAGCTAAGACATAACCTTCTGCCACTAACTGTTCATTGACCAAAGTGCCATCATGCCATACATAGGCCAATCGGCGACCAAAGCGGTCTTTTTCTTCAACCTCCGATTCTAACAACACCGATTGTAATACCAACTGTTGCCCTTTTATTTCACTGAGCAATTCCTCTAGCTTTTTTTTCGCTGCTACACCCCAGGGATGCTGCTGCAAATCCGGTGCGGCAATCCCAATCAGTCGAACTTGTTCAATCAAGGCTGACTGCTCAGAGGGGCTCAGCACTTCCAGGGTTTGTCCACTGACAACCCGCTGCACCTTGGCTGTTAATCCTACTGGGGTGTTGGGAGACTGGCAACCCACTAGCCATAGCAAACAGCAGATCAAAATCAAAACTTTCCAGATCGAGGTCATTCGATTTTGGATTTTGGATTTTTCTCAAGGATACCCCTTCTCTAATCTTCATCTAAGGGCAATCCAAACCGAACTTTCCCTTTAGCAAAATAGCGCCCAAACTGGAGTTCGTAGACTTCATCCTCATCTTGAGTCTCAACTTCCAAGTCTGAACGAGGATAACTCACACACAGCAGAGCATAACCTTGTTTCTTCAATTTAGGTGAGAGCCCCATTGCCTCTGGCTGGTAAACTTCACCGGAAAGAACGCGCACAGCACAGGTTGTACAAGCGCCATTACGGCAAGAAAAAGGTAGCTCACAGCCGGCGTTTTCCACACTGTGCAAAATATACTTGTCTTCAGGCACTTGTACGGTGTATTCAGTACCGGTTTGGCGATTGTGAATCCGAATCTTGTAAGAACTTGTCATGGATCCTTATTAGGTTATTGACATCTCCCCCGTTTGAAAACGGGGGAAACAAGCGCGGTTATTGCTCCGAGGACTGAAAGTCCCACTCCGCAATGCTTACGATATTTTTTACTTAAATATGATATCCCGCATTTGGTTATTGCGTTTAAGTTGGAGTCTGTCTAGTGGTCTGTCCAGCTAGCTTTGAGGGGTTGACTTTCCTTCTATATAAGGGATTGAGACTATTTGAACTTGTCATATCTGCCTGGACAGACCACTAGTATACTGCGTAGCAGTGTCGTTAGACTATCGCCAGACAAACGCTAGTTGAAGGTCGTCACTCGATCTTGGGGCAAGCTTTCCCCATAGGGTACAAAAAAAGAATAACTGAAAACAGAAAAAAAGAGTAATAGAATGTATAATTGTTAATCGAGACAACACCTGGAGAGGTGGCCGAGTGGTTGAAGGCGCAGCACTGGAAATGCTGTTTAGGGGCAACTCTAACGAGGGTTCGAATCCCTCCCTCTCCGTTGCCAAAACCCAGATATACAAGGGATTGACAGGGTTCGTCCGCAGAAAAATAATCCGGTAGCGAGCTACAAGATAAGCAGCTACTTTCTTGTGCACCTCATCTATAACCCACATTCCGCACTTCATGCTGTAGCATAAAGCTCACACTTCGGGCGGTCTGCTAGGCTACGCCGCTCTAGGCTATGCCGCTCTAGGCTACGCCGCTCTAGGCTACGCCGCTCTTCGAGTACGAGTACGAGTACGAGTACGCAGTGCCTACGGCAGCGCTAAATTTTCAAGAATAACAAGTAAAAATACTTAGTAAGCCTGGGAGCAAGCAGCGTAAAGCAAACTATGTCGATCCTTATCCGATAGCTCAGCAAGATATCTATGTAAGCCGTGAGAGACTCTAGCATTAGGGCAATGACACAAAACTGTACCCCCAATTGCTGCCTGGATCTGGCTGAACCTGAACCAAAACCCCAATCGCTGAGTCTGATTCCCTATCTCCCTCTGGTGTAAACCGCACTCTACCGCTTGCCCCATTAATGGCAAAACTGGGATCTGACAGAGCGGTGTGAATTTGTTCACGACTAGGATGACCGTCCTGTTTCTCTAAGGCAGCTGCAATCACCAAGACAGCATCATAGGCTGCTACTGATCGCCAGTTGACCGGACCTCCCCATAGTTGCTCTGCCTTCACTGGAAACTCTGTGTTGGGGGTAGCTTGGGGATGCCAAGGGACTGTAACTACCATTCCATTAGCATTTTGTTGAGCTTTTTCCACAATCTTTGAGTTATACATACTCCTACCCCCTAATAAGTTAAAGCGTCCTTGACTGGCATTCAGGACACTAATTGCTCGGGGGACCATTTTAACGGAGGAAGCCATTAGGACGGCATCAACATTATCAGCTGTTGCAGCGGCAACAAATACACCAGGATTAAATGCTGAAGAGGACATATCACAGGGAACATTGCTGATGCTTTGACCCGCACTTTCAACAAAACTTTTGAACTCTTGACCAAGAGACTGACTGAACGGAGAGGTGGAATCTGAACAAATCGCAAATTTCTTATTTCTCAAGACTTCTACTCCATATTCTGCCAACACCTGAGCATCGGCACGAGCGGAGAGTACAGTGCGGAAGATATAGTCTCCTAGGTTGGTATACTCTACCGCAGTGCTAGTGGGCGAAATCATGACTGTTTTGGCCTGCTGATAAATTGGAGCTGCAGCAATCGAAGCTGAACTAGAGTTATGGCCAATAACAGCAAGAATCAGCGGTTTGTTAATGAGTTCAGAGGCTATTTGTTTTGCCCATCCAGGTTCATTTGCATCATTCGCGATCGTTACCTTGAGCAGTGCTCCATTAATCCCCCCTCGCTGATCAATCTCATGTTGAGCCTGGGCCACACCACGCAGAATTCCTTCTGCAACTTGCAAGTTCCCGCTGATTGGTATGCTGGTAGCGATATCGATCGTGCGGCCTGATTGATCGGCTTTGGCATTGTTGAGGTAAATCAATGCTTCTGGATCGTTGCGGTTTTCCTTGAGTGCTTGTTCAAAGCAAGCGATCGCCTCAGAATATTCCTGAGCGGCATAAGCGACACTACACTTTTTCTTGGTATTGCTGCTGCCGATGAGAATTGAATCTCCCCAACTGATCTTAGGACTTGATAGCGGTGATGTAGGAGTTTGCGATGGAGGTGTAGAAGTTGCGCCGTTTGAAATGCTTGAAGTGTCAGGTGGATCTGATGATACTAAGTTCCATATTGATGGCGATACACCAAGTGCGACAAGCAGTGCGAGGTAAACAATAGGTGGTGCTTTCATGATTTTCTCAATGATAATGACAACTGGAGAGGGAGAAGGAGATGAATCATGGAGTTCCTTTCTGGGTCTCTTATTATTCAGACACAAACTGATAGGTTCTTGGGCAGGATTTTGAAATACCGTAGGTAGCCAGGTTGCACAGGGAAAGCGATCTTCAAGTCCTTGAAGCCGTTCTCTAGCTTTACGAACTGAAGGATAGAAAGGTTTGTAGTTGGTGAACTCTTCAAGAAAATATTTCAGAAACTGTTGAGCGACTAGATCGGGAATGAGCTCTCGCATCACGATAACTGTTGGAATATGCAAGCTGCTAATTGCATGAGCCAGTCCAATTCCATCGCAGGAGTTAAAGATTGCTAACTTCAAACCGCGGTCAATCGCTTTTCTCAGGCCATAGCTCAGTTGTTCTAACTGAAAGCTTTCTGTTTCATTAATATAAATTTGTCCAGTTTTATTACTGAAATCGCTACTGCTATGACCTGCAAAGAATAAAATATCAAAATTCTCTTTCCAGAGCTTATCATTTATTTCTTGACGTTTTGGACAGGTCAAAACTTTAATTTCTACATTGGGAATCCCTTGAAGTAAAGTTTGATCCCGCTCTGTATCAATCCCTTGACTATTACCAAAGATTGCCAGAATTTTCACTATTTTTTCAATTGTATTTTTTCCTGATTCTGGCCAATTGATCAAACTCAAAGCTATTTCTGTATTTCGATACTGTTTTTCCAACAAATCCCACAATTGCCAGGGCAGTTTTTGCAAGCATTGATCGTTAGTTTGAACCAGCAGATAAGACTCTTCATCATGTCTTAAATTGGCAATAATCTTCTCACGGATTCTGTGAAAGCTTTGGGATTGTAACCAAGCATTGAATTGGAATTGGAATTCGTAAGCAACTCGATAGACTCCATCGATTGAAATATGAGTGGTTTGAGCCTTGGGTTTCTCTAAGCGTCCTTTTGGACAGCAGTCCCGGTAGGCTGTTTGCCATGCTGTGTAGGCTTGGAGGACACTCGTTGCATTAGGAAGTTCACCTTGTTGCTCTAACAACAACTCACGGTCAGCAAAAATCTGTAAAAGAACAGAAAACCCATGTTCTGCAGTTCCTCCAACAAATTTAAGAACAATTCGCTTACCCATCACTATATCCTCTTAAGTTTAAGTAAAATATCTTGAGCAACTCCCCACATTATTAACCCCTTAAAACTAAGAATCGAATTGTATTTATATCCTGAAATTTTCCCGGATTCCTGTAGATTGCCAAATCAGATTAACCGTAAAACTTTCATCAGGCTGTGCCCAAAACTGATATTGGATAAAGTTATCTGCCTCTCGCGAGGAAATATCAGCAAATAATTCTCCTGATTCTTCAATAATTTGTAGCTTTAAATCTGGAGGTAAAACAGCATATGTATCAAATGGGTGAACTTGAAGGCGAACATAATAGCGTTGAAGGTTTTCCTCTTTAACTTCAACGACTAAAGCAACCTGTATGTCTTTAGTCTGCCTTGAGCTCGAAGGATCCTCTAGACTAATTCCTAAATTAATCAACTTACCCCGCTGCACTATTAAGTTGGATGTAACTGATTCACAAATTTGAGCTTCAGGTAGTGCTCTGGAACGAACAGCATAGTTGGATTGAATCGGGCTGAGGAGGGCTTGAGCATCTTGCCAGCCCTCTGTAAAAATATTGACTAGCCACTGCCTTAAGTGAGTGACTGGAAGATTAGGAGAGAGTTTGTGATTGTCTTGTTGGGCTACAGGTTGTAAATGTTTAAATAACTCTTCAAGAGGTTGTAATTGATCTAACAGTAAAACCCCGTCCATAACACTGGAACTAAAGCCCAGCAATCTCACTTCCCGACCTGTTTTCGCAATTAGAGCCACCAGATAAGCCAGACGATCATCCCACACTTCAGGTGGGACATGACAAACTTTTTCGTTGGTTAGAATTGGAAGACATTCAATACGACCTTTGAGGTTGGGTATATATAAGTCTGCTGTATCAGAATTCAAACGAATGGCCTGATTCCAGCTATCACTAGTTTCCAGGCTCGATTCTATCCCCATAAAATTCAAATAGTCATGGACAGCATAAACGGCGAGGGTATTCAGATACACTTGTCGAGCCTTATGCTTTGAAACTTGCTGTTGGGCAAAGGTTTTTGCTGTTTTTCGGGCTTCATACCCGATAGGGATGGTTAGAGATTTGGATGGAGATTGCATGGTAGGTCAACTGATGGTGAAACGATTAAATGAGATTAAAAACTGTAATGAATAATCCTTACAAGCCGTAGCCTTCCGCGTCACAAAAGGAGCGTAGGAAGGGTAAACATTTCCGTTGATAAAAGGTGCTCAGGGTTGAAACTGGAACGCCAAACCTCTTAGATAGCGCAGTCCAGGCCGTTTCAGGAGGTAAACGATATAAAATTAATGCCTGTGCATTAATATCAAGTCGATCTCGCAAGTGAGTTTTCCGTAATTTACCCTGACGATCAGCTTCAGCCCAGGCTCTTAAGTCCTGAAGTAGTGGTGGAACCTCTGCAGGTGCTGGAATTTGAGCAATCAGGTCAAATTCTTCGTCGGAGGTTTGAATTCGTGTTGTGTCATCTATAGCCTTCTCAATGTTGAGGTCACGGAGCCGAAACTTCAAGTAACTATTGAGCCAAGTAATCACACTGCCGAGATCGGGATTGTAGGCTGTGGTTGTCACTGACTCACACAGGTTCCGACAGAAATAGAGCCAGGTTTGTTGCAATGCATCCTCATAATGAGGAGATCGTTCCCACCAGAGTTTCCGCGATTGCTGAATCATGATAATCAGACGGGCTAATCCTCTCTGTCGCTCTACAGAACCTGCCGACTGAGCGCAGGTTTCAATAATGAGCAGACGTAAGGCTTGATCAAGCTGATTTATAGGCTTGCGATTGTTCTTCGATCTCTCCGCCTGAGGGGGTAATAGATTTCGGAAGCATGACGGATTGCTTGAGCTGTTGCAAACGCTCGGATATTGCGTCATTGAGACTCATTGCCTCCCATTTATTATTCAATTGATCAGTCCAGGATTCAGTTAGCATCGCCTCTGAACTCAAGGTATTATATTCCTCTTCGAGGGTCTGCCCCATTGTTTCTAGTTCCGCATCAGCTTGCTCATGGCTTGAAGGCCAATCCAACTGGGCAACGGTGGTCAGGGTTTGATTGATTTCTGATAGGTCGCGCAAACTCTGAATGCGGATTCGATAAGCTTCAAGGCTCAATTGCTCCTTCTCTAAACAGCTTTTAGAGGTTTGTAGAAGAGCCTCGGCACGATCGACCTGTTGCCTGAGCATGGGCAAAACCTTCTCGAGTTCTATACTCCTGGCCATTACAAGCCGTGCGGCAGATTCATTCCCCTGTCGGATTGCAAAGCCTGCTTGATCTTGTAACTGTTTGATAATCTGCTGTTTTTCCAGATAGCGATCGCGAGCCTTTTCGTAGGTCACTCCCTGCATCGAAACAAGTTCAGCTAACTTCTGCACAGATCGCTGCATGACTTGCAGCGATCTATGTGTTGTCTCAACATTGGACTGGCAATCCGAACCATCTGGAACACACCAGAGCCAGGTCCAGATCGCAATCACAATCCATCCTGCACGATCGCCTAAAAACCAGTAGAGAAAACGTTTCATCATTCAATTTCTCTCATCCAAACTCTCAAATCCAGAGCCAACATAGGACTAGCTCAAGCTGGCTCTGCAGTTTTACTCACGTGATGTGCATCTAAACACACGGCTTCAAGGTTGAAATCAGGCAGCAGGTCTTCTGTCATGGTGGAAGGCAAAGATTTCTGCATCTGGCGTTGGAAAGCTCCTTTGGCAGCTTCAAATCGCAGTCTGGCAGAATCGGTGCGAAGGGCGCGATTCGTCTTCGCCATTGAAGCTAGGGTTTGATCAACTTTTGCCAGATCCTGCATATTCTGCATGTCGGCTTCATGTTCTTTAAGTTTGCATTGCTCCTGTCTGAGCTTGTGATGTGCAGCTTGGACAAAGCGATCAGCCTGCTCAAGTTGCCGTTTCAGGTGAGGCACAAGTTGCTGCAACTGCATCTGGCGCACTTGCAAAACGTAAAAATCTTCGGATGTGTCAGAGATTTCAATCAGCTCCTGTTCGCAAACCCGTAGCTCTTGGACTTTGGTCTCATAAAGCTCTTGGATCCCCTGGGTGTAAGCGTCTTGAGTGATAGCTGTTTGTTCCAGGCGTAGTAATGTCTCCTTCATTGACAACAGCGATTCATGGGCAATCGCCATGTTCAGTTCAGCAATGACTGCACGTAGCGTAACACCAGGTTGTCCATAGGCACGTTGAATCCGAAAGATTAAGCGGCAGTCCATTGTATTAGCCCAACGCAATGTTCCAAACAGACTCCGGGCAAAGCTATCCCCCATTAACCAGTAGATTGACTTATACATCCAGTTAAAAGGTCGTAAAGCTTCTTTGCTACCCTTCGATGTTGTAATTTGTATAGCTTGATTCACTTGCTCTCTCCTATCGTGAGAATCATTAGATCTGTTCAAGACCTGGATAAGTCTATTCAGTAAACAGTCAGTTTTTAGTTCGCTATAGATTTGTCAGGGGACGATGCGATGTCTACGAATCTTGTCACAAAACTTTACAGTCTTCACGACTCATTTCATATTGGACTTCTCCTCTGTATTGTCTAGCAAATACTTAAAGCTATTCTTTCAGCCATTGATGAACTGGAATCTTGTGAGGCTATTGGGCAACCGATTTAGAGTGACTATTTCATCTCGATTCCCAACAAATTTAGCCCCAATAGGTATTTCAAGGTAGTGCTCCCCTTTGAACATTCCCCTTTGAGAGTTTCCCTACCTAGGCTTTAAGGAGTGTTTGTAAAGTTTTACAACATAGCTCGTAGTTACAGCGCAATCTCCTGACCAATCTCTAGCACAAGCCAATGTCTCTGTTCATAGGATATGCCCATGAAACTGGGACAAATTTTCATAGGTCTGACTCTATCGTTTCCTATATCAAGGCTCCGAGATTCTGCCAGGAAGAGTAAGCTCTCGAATTATTTAACCTATGGGAATGATAGAGCTTCTGATTGAGACGATGGGCAGGACTTTGAAAAGTTCTAGCAGTAAGCAAGAAGCAGATAAAAATGCAAATAGTTCAAAAAATGCCATGCCCAAACTGCAGCAGTTCTGCAGAAAATTGCAGTTTACAATCTCATCTAAGCAGAGGGTTTGAAATCTCCCCTACCTAACTAACACCTAACCCAACTGAAAGTGTTCCGTCTTAAACCAGGATACCCTAAAAAATGAAAATAATTATCAAATGGAACTATAAGAGGCTAGCCTTAATTGGTGGTCCTCTCCTCGCTGCTATCCTACTGATTATTGTACGGCTGATTAGTCTATCTTGGGAGCAGTGTTGGACGGTGGCCGTGACGACTCTGTGCGCCGTCTGGTGGAGTTTTGAACCAATCCCCATTCCTGCTACTTCCCTGATTCCCTTTGCTGTCTTCCCAATTGTCGGCGTACTCAGCGACAAAGAAGTGGCAACAGCCTACGGACACCACCTCATTCTCCTTTTGCTTGCTGGGTTCGTCCTTTCCACGGCAATAGAGAAAAGTGGAGTCCATCGGCGACTGGCAATAGGCATGATTCGCCTCGTCGGTGGTTCAGGAGGTAGAACTCTAGTGCTAGGGTTTATGCTGGCCTCAGCCTTGTTGAGTATGTGGATCTCTAATACGGCAACGACCTTAATGCTAATGCCTGTGGCGATGGCGGTTTTGGAACAGTGTAAAAACCGACGGGTAGCTGTACCTTTACTACTGGGAGTTGCTTATGGGGCGAGTGTGGGGGGGATCGGCACTCCTGTAGGTACGCCGCCGAACGTTATCTTCATGGCCCAATATGAAACCCTTACCAACCAAACCTTCAGCTTCCTAGAATGGATGAAACTGGGTATACCGGTGGTGCTAGTAATGTTGCCTCTGATGTGGCTGTGGCTGACAAGGAATCTGTGTGATCAATCCCTACTGGAACTGCCTCAAATTGGTTCTTGGCGCAGGGAAGAAAAAAGGGTGCTGATTGTTTTTGCCATGACTGCCGTGGCGTGGGTGACGCGCACTCAACCCTTCGGTGGCTGGACTGGTTTGTTTGGCACTCCAGGGGTAGGGGACAGTACCATTGCTTTATTTATGGTTGTGGTTATGTTTATTGTGCCTAACGGCAAGGGCGGTAAGCTATTGAACTGGAAAACTGCTGAGAAAATTCCCTGGGGGTTGCTGATTCTTTTTGGTGGAGGTATTGCAATTGCCAACGCTTTCTCTGCTTCAGGACTAAGTGAGTCCTTGGGGCAACTGCTATCGGGACTGTCAACTTTACCAATGGTGTTAACGATCACCGGAATTTGCTTTTTTGTCACCTTCCTCACTGAAGTTACGAGTAATACTGCTACTACTACTCTCCTCATGCCCATCTTAGGAACAGCAGCTTTAGGAGCAAATTTAGAGCCAACTTTATTGATGGTTCCGGCGGCCCTTAGCGCCAGTTGTGCCTTTATGTTACCAGTAGCTACGGCACCCAACGCGATCGTCTACGGTACCGGAAAATTTCCAATCAGCCGCATGATGCGTGAAGGATTGGGCTTGAATTTAATCGGTGTGGTAGTAATTACAATACTTTGTTCATTATTGATTGTTGATTGAGGAAGCGCAATATAAGCTGATATACATTTAAATTGCGGGCAGCGATCGCTGCCTTTCGGCTCCTCTTGGCTTCTTTTTTGACCACTTGATGTCGTCTCCTCCGAGGCTGAGACTGACCCAAGGGCCGACCGGGGGATTTATCTCGACGGAGAGGGAGAGGAAGCCGGAGTCCCAATCTCAGTAGATCACAAAGTTGGTTTCAACTCCCGCGATCGCCACCCGTTGATTGCTCACGTCACCTGTTGACTGCTCACGGTGAGTCTAGTGGCTCAAGTATTACCCCAAAATGAACCAAGCCCTTTTTTGTCCAAAGTCCAAACATCAAGAAACTCCGTCGAAGTAATTATTGGTTGCCCGCAATTCCCCTAAGACAAAGCTACCGCTATGGTCGCAGTACCCTTGCGGGATCTTTGATGGATCTACTAGAATCTTCTATACGCCGTGCCCCTACTATAAGATAGAGGCTGCTGTTGTTCAGCCAGTCAGGATAACACCTGGAAAATAAGCCATTGTTCATATTTGACTATTGGTTTACATCCTATGCACAGTAAGCAGTGTGCGATCGCCGAACCTGAATTTTCCCTATCTTATGCACCGCGCGCAACCACGGCTGGATTTTATTCCCCAGGCTTTTAACCCCCTTGTCCTCCAGATTGTCCATTGGTCACTGCCCATCTTACTGCGGTTTCGGACTCGACCGTGGTTAACCGCTGGGATTGTGCGCCTTGAAACGGCGAATGTCGAGATTTTAGTCGATCTTTATCGCCAATTCCAGGCGGGCAAAATCCGCTTTTTAATGGCCTTTCGCCACCCTGAGGTTGACGACCCACTCTGTATGCTGTACCTGCTTTCGGGCGCTGTGCCACGAGTCGCCCGTCAACAAGGCATCCCACTGCAATATCCAATTAATACTCATTTTATTTATGACCGGGGGATGACCATATGGGCAGGAGCATGGCTTGGTTGGCTATTTTCCAGGGGAGGGGGCATTCCCATTCATCGGGGTAAGCCATTAGATAGAATCGCTTTAAGAACTGCACGGGAGCTGTTTGTTAATGGCAAATTTCCTATGACTGTCGCTCCTGAAGGCGGAACCAATGGTCATAGTGAAATTGTCAGTCCCTTAGAACCTGGCGTGGCTCAGTTGGGATTTTGGTGTGTAGAAGACTTGGTAAAAGCCCAACGTTCCGAGACAGTTTTTATTGTTCCCATTGGTATTAAATATCACTATGTCGAGCCTCCCTGGGCCAGTCTGGACAAGCTTTTGAGTCAATTAGAAGCCGATAGCGGTTTGCCAGTGCAGCGGATAGGTAAGTCTGTGGTCAATGATCGGGAAAAGGTTTACTATCAGCGCCTCTTTCACCTCGGTGAACATATCCTCTCCTGCATGGAGCAGTTTTATACCCGGTTTTACCATAAAAATCTATCAGAACCGACCCCACCTTTGACTGATGAATTCGCCAGTCCTAACCAAGTGCTTGCTTGCCGACTCCAGGCTTTACTGAATGCCGCCCTACAGGTAGCTGAGGAATATTTTGACCTACAGGGGAAGGGAACGGTAATTGAGCGTTGCCGTCGCCTAGAGGAAGCTGGCTGGAATTACATTTATCGGGAAGATTTGCAAGAGTTGGACTCCTTATCCCCTTTAGAACGAGGTTTGGCAGACTGGGTTGCCGAAGAAGCAGCTCTGCGCATGGGGCATATGCGCTTGGTGGAAAGTTTTGTGGCGGTAACGGGAACCTATGTTCTGGAAAAACCCACTGTGGAACGATTTGCCGAAACGGCTTTACTTCTGTTCGATCTGATCGCCCGGATTAAGGGGAGGAAATTACCACGCCGACCTCGGTTAGGTAAGCGATGGGTGCAGATGACTGTGGGCGATCCGATTTCGGTAACTGAACGCTGGCAAGCTTATCAGACAAACCGTAAAGCAGCTAGAAAAGCTGTTGCTGATCTAACCCAAGATCTGCAAGTGGCATTGGAGAAAATGATTTTGTAAATCCACTAATAGGCTTGACCCTACCGCGATCGCTATCGTAATCAGACAAGCGGATCTGATTGACTGATAGTTTGACTATTTCATCAGAAATCATGCCCATTTGCCCACCCCACAAGATCGGCGATCGCACTGTTGTCTCGCTTCCCTAATTTCTCGCATTTGCAACTGGCACAAGCGATCGCATTTGCGTAGGGGGCATTAGGCATAATTTTGGTCAATATAACGGAATATTTTGAGTTTTGCGCTTATTGCACCATTATAAGTTGGATTGGTGCCAAGGGCGATCGCGTCACATTCCCGTCTATTCTTCCCATCAGCGATCGCTCCCTACAATTGCTTATCCTATGTGCGATCGCACTCAATCAACCCTTAATGATTTAGCAAGCGATCGCCCTACAGATTATCCCTCTGCCAAGCCAGGATCAGGCGATCGCCCTTTCTCTTACAGAACTTACGCAACTGGCACAAGCGATCGCACTTCCTAGTTTCTGCGATCGCCAGGTGTAGTCTACCGATCGCACTGAAAAAGGATGAGAAAGACACTTAAAGGCGATCGCACTTCTCTATTCTTCCCATCCGCGATCGCACTACAAGAGAGGCTATCGCACTCAATCAACCCTTAATAATTTAGCAAGTGATCGCCCTTCACATTATCCCACTGCCAATCTCTTATTTTGCGGCACAATCTAGGGGCAGCGATGGTAAAGTCAAATATATGTGGAGGTGGTAACTATGACCCAAACCTTACCCCAGTTAGTAACCTTTGAACAATTTATCGAGTGGTACCCCTCAAACGGGGTGCGATACGAACTACATAAAGGAGTCATTGTAGAAATGCCACCCCCAACTGGCGACCACGAAAATGTTGTTGGATTTTTGGCGGCACAGATAACCTTCCAGTTCTTGCAAATGGGACTTCCGTTTCGCATTCCCAAAACTGCCTTTGTCAAAATTCAGAGCAATAACTCAACCTATTCTCCCGACATTTTGCTATTAAATCATGACAATCTCGTTAATGAACCTCTGTGGAGCAAGCAATCGACTGTTATTCAAGCTGCATCTATCCCAATAGCCGTTGAAGTTGTTAGCACCAACTGGCGGGACGACTACTACGACAAGTTCAGGGACTACGAAGAAATGGGGATTCCTGAGTATTGGATTGTGGACTATGCCGCGCTCGGTGGCAAAAGGTTTACTGGTAATCCTAAACAACAAACCATTACAATTTGCGAATTAGTTGACGGAGATTATCAAATGACTGTATTTAGGGGAAATAATTTTATTGCATCGCCTTTATTCCCCCAACTCAACCTGACAGCACAACAAATTTTTGATTCTGCTTTGTAAGTTTCGGTTTAGCTATTTACGATATTGAACAAGGAATTCTCACAGGTAAATCCCTTTTATTTGGATGCGTTTGACCCAATTTTGCTCAACATAACGGAATATTTTGATTTTACGCCGTGAAGCACCATTATTACTTGGTTTTGTGCGTTACGCTGTCGAAGGGCGCACCCTACTGGACTGTTTCAGCTAATTTAGTGCAATAGATTTTCAGGTAAAAGCTTTGAATAAACGGCATTGTCTCACTTTCCTAACTCACCGTTCGCTCATTTTAAAATTGGGTTGCTTAATAAATGAGGCAAACAACAGTCTGTACAAAGCTTTTAGCTATTTGAGTATCTGCTCAATAACCACTGGTGGCGATCGGGAAAGAAGGTGATCGAGAAGTAAGGCGATCGAGAAGTAAGGCGATCGAGAAGTAAGGTGATCGGGAAAGAAGGCGATCGGGAAAGAAGGCGATCGGGAAAGAAGGCGATCATTTTGGTGGTAGAGAGCGGGGTCAGAGCCCCGAAGCGATCGCCAACCGGAAATCTAACTACTAACCTGCTATAATCATAAAATATTTAAGTACGGGAGAGCCAGTCGTTCGGCACCGACTGCTGCCTGATGAGATTGGGATTTTCGGATTGTTCTGGCCAAGAGACGACCCAATCGTTGAAACTCAGTCAGGATAAAAGTTTTAAAGAAATAGTGACAGTAAAATTTAAGCAAGAAGAGAAAAATGATCAGATTCCTGATACATAGCACACTTTTAATAGGTTTAGTGGGGATCTCCTTCTTAGGGCCGGTCGCCTTCCCCGACAAACAGTTCTCATGGTTACCCACAGCGCAGGTTCAAGCTCTGCCGATGGAGGAGATTGAAGAAAAGCTCGAATCCATTCCAGTGTTTATCCTGACCGATGCCAGTGGCCAGGAGGCGATTACAGTATTGGTCAACGACGGCGATACAAAACGCGAACTCGGCGTCTTTTTCTTCAGTCCCCAAGCTGCTCAGGCTGTCCTGAGGGAATTGCAGAGTCAAGATCCTGAGAAGAGCCAGAATGCTCAAATTAGAACCATTACCCTTGATAAGGCCTACGAAATAGTTTTATCTATCGAGGAAGAAAACAAAGATAATATTGCGATTAGTTTTCAGCCTGAAGCCGATGAAATCCAGGCTGCAATTCAATTGCTCAACTCCCGCGGTCAGGATGTAAAGCAATTCAACGGAGTGCCCCTGTTTTATGCCACTGAGGGACCCAATGATTCCTTAATCACCATAGAAATCCTTGACGATCAAGAACAAGGGGTCGAAGATGTCGTTATTCCTTTGTTCTTCAGCAAGGAAGACCTTGAGGACCTTCTGAAAGACATGGGTCAACAAAACCCCGAATTGGCATCAACGGCTAAGATTCAGGTAAGTACCCTGGAAAATATTGTGGAGCTGATGGAAAAGAGTAACGAGCCTGAGATAAAACAGGTTGTGTTTATCCCATCAACTGCCGCTTTGCAGTTCATGCGTGAACAGTAGCATCTTGATAGATAAAATAGGAATGTATAAATCCTAATTGGCACTCTCGATCGCAAGTTGCTTGTCAATGGGAACTATAGACGGAGGTTAAGAAAATGCATACTAAGTTCATCGCTACTGCCAGTATTACCTTGGTTGCCGTTAGCAACCTGTTGATACCTGCAGCTTTGGCCTATCCTGGTAACAGGCACAGGTACGATTGTTATCAGAGGAACACTAGAACCTTTAAGTTTGGTTCTCCCACTAATGTATCTAATCAGAGAATCCACTGCGTTTCTAATCCTGACTTGAGAAGATCCGGCTCTTCAAGAGGAAGGACTCGTACTTCAACACGTACGAGAAGTAGAACCAGAGAGACTACAAGGGCTAGAAGAGATTATCGCTATGTCAATAGAAGTCAGCGTCGTTATCGCAGGGATAACAGCGGATTGAATTTCGGTTTGGGTTTGCTCGGAGGTGCTGTTATTTCTGACATTTTTCGACCCTCCTGGTGGTATGGCGGCGTTTATCCGGGCGATTTTGTGAATATTGGTGATACGTTTATCGGCGATACGGATATAGGGGATATAGATATAGGTGATACAGATATAGGGGATATAGATATAGGCGATACAGATATAGGTGATACAGATATAGGTGATTCAGATATAGGGGATTCAGATATAGGGGATATAGATATAGGCGATACGGATATAGGGGATGAGATTGCAGATGACTTCTATAGCGGTGACTATGATTTCGACAGCGAGGACTTGAGTGATGATGACTTCTTAGACTTGGATGAAGACGATTTCATGGATATGGATGATTTCATCGATGAAGGTGACTTTTTTGATGGCGATGACTTCGTTGATGTAGACCTAGGTGACTTCGGGGATTTTGATTTTTGATGGTTGATACTGTCTAGTTTTGTCTAGGAAAAGTAGAGCATAAACAACTAATATGCGACAAGCACTTGGTGGATTTGGATTGCTGGCAGGGGCAACTTATCCCTTTCGAGTACTGGCGGTTTTCAAGCGCACGCCTCACCTGTGGCGCTATATGATTATGCCGATTCTGCTGAATTTTGTGCTTGGCATTTGCCTCTATATGGGGTTACTCTTCTTTGGTTGGCAAGCTGTTCAAAACCTGATGGTTAGTCTGTCTAATTGGTTAGACACCCTGATTGCTAACCTCCCAGAGTGGCTAGGTGTTTTAGATTACCTGATTATCGGTCTAGGCTTCTTGCTGTACTTGCTGCTGGTAGTGGTGTTACTGCTCCTTACTGGCTTCCTATTGACCCAATTTGGGGTATTGCTGGGTGCGCCCTGGTATGGTCAACTCTCGGAGCAGTTAGAGAAAATACGCACGGGTGAGTTACACACGGTAGAGGTAGGGATTTTTAGGGATCTTTGGCGTGCGATCTTGTTTGAATTGAAAAAACTAGTGCTGATGGCGGTAGTAGGACTGCCGTTGCTATTGCTCAACTGGGTGCCGGGGATTGGCACATTAGCTTCTGCTATTGGTGGTCTAACCCTCACAGCAACGATTGTTTGCCTCGACTTTCTTGATGCTCCTTTGGAACGCCGACGCTTGCACTTTCGAGAAAAATTAGGGATTGTGTTTGGAAGCTTGCCTGCCAGTGCTAGCTTTAGTCTGGTTTGTTTAGGACTGATCAGCGTGCCGCTTTTGAATCTCCTCACCATTCCTCTATGTGTGGCATCTGGAACGCTTTTTTTCTGCGATCGCGTCTTGCCAAAACTGCCCAATGCTCCTTCACAGGCAAAATCAGATGAATCATCCTGATGGGAAATTGAGTCTAAAAATTCTAATTTATTTGCGTAAGTATTGATCTTCCCTTCTGTCTTCTGCCTCAAAGAGATAAGCTTTATAGTAATTAGTTTAGCCCAATACTGAATCCGGGTCTAAAACCCCTTTTATCAATTTTCTGTATTTTTCTTCCCCTGATCCGAAGTTCCCTGATCCGAAGTTCCCTGTTCCAAAATGATGCTGTTACCACGGAGAAAATTGCTGCAACTTAGTTGCTATAGTTTAGCAATACTAACCACCAGTATTCTCGGTGCAAATTTTATGAGTAATACTAGAACAAAAACATTGGCTTTAGAAGGAACGCCAAAAGGTGATGGTTTTTATTTCCCCGCAGAATGGCAGCCCCATGAGTATACAATCATGCAGTTTGTTCCTCGTCAAAACTGGGCTGGCTATGGTATGAGAGATGCTCGTCGAGACTGGGCAAAAGTAGCCAATACGATTAGTGAGTTTGAACCAGTATTGATGGTAATCGATCCCCTAGATCGGGCGATCGCCAGAAGACTTTTAAGTAGGGATATTGAACTGGTGGAATTCCCTCTCAATGAAGGCTGGGCAAGGGATTCATCTCCCCTATTTGTAATCGACGATCGAGGAGAACTCCGGGCTACTAACTTTACTTTCAATGGTTGGGGGGCAAAATTCCCTCCTTATGAGGATGATGCCAAACTAAAAACCAGACTGTGTCAATATCTTGAAATTCCTTTTTATGAAGCGCCCTTAGTGCTTGAGGGTGGTGCGGTTACCCTCGATGGTGAAGGGACACTAATTACTACAGAAGAATGTTTGCTCAACCCAAACAGGAATCCCGATCAGAATAAAGCAGAAGTTGAACAAATCCTCAAAGATTATTTTAATGTCAGCAAGGTGATCTGGTTAGCTAGAGGTACAATCCCAGATCCCATTACAGATGGTCATGTGGATGGCATCTGCGTTTTTGTTGCATCAGCAACTGTCATGTTGCATACCACAGATGATAGATCAACTCCCAATTATCAAATCTGCCAAGATGCGAAAGCAAAACTATTATCCGCATCAGATGCCAAGGGTAGAAAACTAGAAATAATTGAGCTTCCTTTGGCTTTAGACGTAGCTCATATTAATTTCTACATCGCCAATGATAGCATTATTGTGCCCATCGCAGATGATACCAGTCAAGATGACACACCCATATCAATTATTCGTGATGCCTTTCCCGAACGCCAAGTGGTTGGTGTAAGTGGTCGCATCTTAGCTCAGGGAGGGGGTGGTGTACATTGTATTACTCAACAAGTACCTAAATATGGTTGAGAGAGGGAACAGGGAACAGGGAACAGGGAACAGGCAATCAACAGTTACCAGTGAGCAGTGACCAGTTACCAGTTAAGTACTGATAATTGGTAACTGGTAACTGGTAACTGGTCACTGGTAACAGGCAACAGGCAACAGGGAACGGCTAACTCTAACACCTAACACCTCATCCGAGTTTTATATTTATTTTTGCCCACCTATTTAAGCAATTTTTAATGGAGAAAGAGGACTCCGAGACAAGGGGACTCCGAGACAAGAAGATAAGGAGAAAATTTTCAGAATTCAGAATTCAGCGCACTCCGCTGGGCTCCGTTGGCAGTTCAGAATTCCCTGGTCAAGGTGTAGGATTTGGATACCGGGCGTGAACTTCATCTATTTGTGCCAAGATATCTTTATCTAGCTTCACCTCTACACTGCTGAGATTTTCCTTGAGCTGTTCCATCCCAGTGGCACCGATAATGGTGCTGGTGACAAACCAACGCGATCGCACAAAAGCCAAAGCCATCTGAGCAGGAGTGATATCATGTTTGCGGGCAATCTCCACATACGCCCTCACCGCCTCAGTCAGATTTGGTTTTTCATAACGGATCCCAAATCCCTTAAATAAATTCAACCGGGAATTTTCCGGTATTCCGTTGAGATATTTGCCCGTCAGCAAGCCAAACGCCAAAGGACTATAAGCCAGCAAGCCGACATTATTGAATCGACAAGCTTCTGCTAGATTTATATGAAACACCCGATTAGTCAAGCTGAAAGCATTTTGAATCGATACTACCTTGGGCAATCCCAACTGCTGCGCCACATGAGAAAACTCGCACACTCCCCAAGGTGTCTCATTGCTCAAACCCAGGTAGCGAATTTTACCAGCTTTAATTAGGTCAGCAAACACCTCTAACTGTTCCGCAATAGATACGGTTTCCCTTTCCTCGGTTGGATCGTAATCTGGAGCGCCAAATAAAGGCACATAGCGGTCAGGCCAGTGGATTTGGTAGAGGTCAATGTAATCGGTGCGCAGGTGCTTGAGACTGTCCTCTAACCCTTGCACCACATTTGTCCGGTCAATCCGGTTTTTTCCTCCCCGAATCCAGGTTAACCTAGGGCTAGGACCCGCCACTTTGGTGGCGATAATCACTTTGTCTCGCTGTTGCTTGACCAACCACTCCCCGATATACTCCTCAGTCTTACCCTGAGTTTCTGCACGTCCCGGCACTGGATACATTTCTGCCGTGTCGATGAAGTTGACCCCTTGGGAAACGGCATAGTCTAACTGCTGCTGGGCATCTTCAATGGTATTCTGCTGCCCATAGGTCATCGTACCCAGACAGATTTCAGATACTAATAAATCGCTATGGCCAAGTTTGTTGTACTTCATCAGCCTCATTAGGGAAAAATCGTCTCATTCCATCCTACCGAGAATTATTTCCAACCTGAATGAAAAATTGATTCAGCAGAAAGTGCAACAACAGAAGCCGATCTTGTAGAGCAATCACCTGATCTTGTAGTGCGATGGCAGCTCTTGTAGTGCGATTCCCATCTTGTCGGGTGCGTTGATGCCAAGCAAACGCACCACTAAGTAGTAGGACATAAATATTTTCAGTTAAGACTGCACCAGCATTCTTTGACTATGTTCCCCACAGTGCGATCGCTGCTCTTGTAGCTCTTGTAGGGTGCGAAGCTTGATTTTAGCTTGTAGTTCCGTCGCTCCTGATTCTTGAAAGAAGCAAGGAAGAGAAAGTGCGATAACATTGACTTAGTCAGTCGTTGGATCAGGATTGATCGTGGCTACACAAATCAACATAAACGAAGCCTTGCTGCAAGAGGCGCTGGAACTTGATGACCAGACAACTATTGATGCTCTGGTTGAAACAGCACTTCGTGAATATATTCAACGTCGCAAGCGGTTCAAATTGTTAGACCTCTTTGGCACCATTGATTATGACGAAGACTACGACTACAAGCAGCAACGCCAGCAGACATGAGCGTCGTTGTTGATACCTCTGTTTGGTCACTGGCTCTGCGTCGGAGAAGGCCACCCGATTTTTCCCCTGCCGTCACACCTGAAGACTACGAACTCGCCGCAGAGTCTTTCAACACCTGCCGCAGTAATGGCATCCAAGGCTCAAATACTGATTTTCTGATTTGTGCAGTTGCCCATCGTCGAAGCTACAGCATCCTCACCACTGACAAAGATTTTCAGAGTTTTCAAGCACACATTCCCGTTCTTCTATTACCTCGGCACGAAGAACGACGCAGAGAAATTTTGCTTTGTTCCTGAAGTGTGAACCCAAAGTAGGAGAATATGTGATGGCTACTTTGAAAATAACTAGGGGCAATGCTAAAAAGACCGACAAACAAAATTTCTCTTGTAGTTAGTTCAGGACTGGTGCTGGTGGCGTTGCTAGGTGCAACCTGGTTAACCCCCAGAGTTCTTAGTTGGTTGGGACAACAGATAGGATTTAGCTTGAGTTCAGAAGAATCTCCTCAACAGGAGCAGGGTGATAAGCAATCGGCAGTGCTGGCTTTGGCATCCCTGTCAGCTGAGCAAAGGGAACCCCAGCTAAAAGAAATCGCCTCTAGTGAAAAAAAATCCCTCGACCGCAGTCGCGCCCGTTATCTGCTGGCATCTGATTTGATTAAACAATATGAGGGGGGACCGGCATTGCGCCAGTTGCAAGGATTAGAGGATGATTATCCGATGCTGAAACCACATATTCTCCTTAAAAGGGGTCGCGCTTATGAATTAACCAATGAAAACACCAAAGCCAAAGAAACCTGGCAAAAGCTCATCGAAAGCTATCCCGACTCCCCCGTGGTTGCTGAAGCTTTATATATGCTCGGTCGGTCGAATCCCGAATACTGGGAGCAGGCGATCGCCCAATTTCCCCATCATCCCCGCACCCATCAAATTGTCCGTGAGCGTCTCAAGGAAAATCCCAATCAGCCCCAGTTATTGCTGCTGTTAGCCAAATATACCCCAGATGAGAGGGGTATGAGTAAGATTCGAGACCGCCTAGTGAAGGAGTATGCCAGTCAGTTGACCCCCGAAGATTGGGAAGCGATCGCCTCTGGTTACTGGCAACAGTGGGAATATGGTAAAGCCGGGAAAGCCTATGCCAAAGCCCCTCGCACTCCCCGCAACGCCTATCGTGCTGCCAGAGGGGTGCATATCAAGGGCAACAAAACAGAAGCGAAAAAGGCATACAAACAACTAATCAGTGAATTTCCTGATGCCAAAGAAACAGGTCTAGGTTTGCGGCGTTTGGCAAGTCTATCGGGACGAAAAGAAGCCTTAGGCTATCTCGACATTGTTATTAGCAAGTTTCCCGACGAAGCCCCAGAAGCACTCCTAGAAAAAGCGAAAATTCTCGATGCCCTAAATAGCAGGAAGTTAGCCGCTCAAGCTCGACAAGCATTACTAACAGATTATCCCAATTCCGAGACTGCTGCCAAGTACCGCTGGAGTGTAGTCCAGCGGCTAGCCGCTGCTGGTGATTTAGTGAAAGCATGGCAATGGGCGCAACCGATTACTACCAACAATCCCGATAGCGATCTTGCCCCCAAAGCCGCTTTTTGGATAGGGAAATGGGCAAAGCAGCTAGGTCGTCAAGAAGATGCCAAAGCTGCCTTTGAGCATGTCCTAGCTAGTCATCCCCAATCTTACTATGCCTGGCGCTCAGCTGTGCTTTTGGGTTGGAATGTGGGCGATTTCCCCACTGTGCGTCAGATGTCTCCCCAAGTACTCAAGCCGACCGCTCGACCTTTACCTCCAGCAGGTTCTGACAGCTTTAAAGAACTTTACCTACTCCGTCAAGATGAGGATGCCTGGACTCTTTTTCAGGCAGAAATCGGCAACCGAGAGGAACTCACTGTTGCACAGCAATTTACTGATGGTTTGTTGCGACTGGCGAAAGGAAAAAACCTGCAAGGAATTAATCGCATCTGGAGTTTAAAACAGCGAGAAGATCCCCAAGAGCAGCTTCAATGGCAATTGCTGCGGCAAACACCGGAATACTGGTATGCCCTGTTTCCCTTTCCCTTTGACCAAACTATTCTCAACTGGTCCGGGGAGCGCCAAATCAACCCTCTGCTGGTAACATCTCTCATCCGCCAAGAGTCCCGCTTTGAGCCAGAAATACGCTCCTCTGCTGGTGCCACTGGCTTAATGCAAGTGATGCCGGGGACGGGTAAGTGGGTTGCCGAGAAAATAGACCTGGAGGATTATTCCCTGATCGATCCGGACGACAATGTGAATCTGGGCACTTGGTATCTCGACTACACCCATCGGGAATACAAAAATAATTCTCTGTTGGCTGTCGCCAGTTACAATGCTGGTCCGGGTAACGTGGCAAAGTGGATTAGAAAATATGGTTTAAATGATCCAGATGCTTTTGTGGAAAAAATTCCTTTTCGAGAAACTAAGGGCTATGTAGAGGCAGTGTTCGGCAATTACTGGAATTACTTGCGCATCTACAATCCGGAGGTTTCCCGGTTATTATCTGGGTACACTAGTGCCAAGATTTTGGACTGATAAGCTAGAGCATCGGTTCATAATTGACATCTCCCCCGCTTGAAAGACACAGGACTGACGGGGTGACAACCCCGTCAGGCGGTGGATTTTGTTTTGATTTCTCTCTTCTCAACCCCATCGGGATGAATTTCTTGATGGGAAAGTTGTTGAAACTCCTCTAGTAATTGAAAGAAACGTTCAAACCCCTGTTTTTCATCTGGGCAATAGAGCATGATAATCTTAGCCCAAGCATTA
>JBFRWF010000335.1:0-26935 GCA_051439465.1 Xenococcaceae cyanobacterium
ATTTTTGTAATACTTGTAGCCGAATACTTCCGGGACGATTTCCCTCTTCGGAGTCTACTTTCCTTCCTTGTCACCCTTGTCTCACCCTCACCAGAATCTCATTGTAAAAAACCTACCCCTGTGAGGACGGGGAGATGGGGAGATAAATTGGCCACGAAAAAATCAGCTTTCTCCCTCTCACCCACTCTCCCACTCTCCCTCTCTACAAGTTGAATGTAAAAAACCTACACTTGTAAGGAAAGGGGAGGGGGGAGCAGGGGAAGAAAAATATAGAAAATTGATAAAGGGGGTTTTAGACCCGGATTCAGTATAAGAAGGTGTTTGAAAAGTCTGTATGTAAGAGCGGAGCATCAAAAGTGGTGGGCTACGGCGCTTGGAATCTACCAGTTACTTGTTCTCAATTCCAGAGGAGCCGCGCCTAACCCACCCTACGATCGACTTTTCAAACACGCTCTAAGTTCGGGATGCCCGCAACTGTCCGCAAGCGGCATCTGCCTCTAAGCCACGGGAGTAGCGAACACTAACTGCAATATGCTCTCGCCTCAGTATGTCCGTAAATGTTTGAATGCGGTGCTCACTGGGGCGTTTGTAATCGGCTTCTTGAATCGGGTTGTAGGGAATCAGGTTGACGTGAGTCTGGAATCCTCGTAAATGCTTTGCTAATTCAGTTGCGTGCTCTGGTAAGTCGTTGACTCCTGCTAAGAGGATGTATTCAAAGGTGACTCTGCGCCCGGTAATCTGCACGTATTCCCGACATTCTGCTAAGAGGGTGTCGAGGGTATAGTGTTTGGCACTGGGGATGAGTTGTGAGCGCAATCGCTGATTGGAAGCGTGGAGGCTCACGGCGAAGGTGACTTGCAGTTTATGCTGGGCAAGTTGGCGAATTTTTCCTGGAAGTCCTACGGTGGAGATGGTGAGCGATCGCTGTCCAATCCCCACATCTTGATTAATTGATTTAACCGCAGCTACAACTTCATTAATATTCAGTAACGGTTCCCCCATTCCCATGAAAACAACATTACTCACCCGCTGCTGAAAGTCCTCTTGAACGGTCAAAACCTGATCTACAATTTCATGACACTTTAGATTGCGCTTGAATCCTCCTTTCCCTGTGGCACAAAAGTCGCAAGCCAGGGGACAACCTACCTGGGAAGAGACACAAACAGTGAGACGCCTGGCGGTGGGAATGCCCACGGTTTCAATAATTAGGCCATCGGCGAGGCGCAGGAGATATTTGCGGGTGCGATCTGGGGCAATACTGCGGTAGTGTAGCGTAGAGCGACCGACGGGGTAATCTGCTAGGGCTTCTCGCCACTGTTTCGGAAAGACAGAGATTCTCGAGAGCGATCGCACTTCTTTCTCATATAACCACTGATGCAATTGCTTTCCCCGATAAGCAGGTTGTCCTTGCTGCTGCACCCACTCTGTTAATTGAGTCAAAGACTTACCTAATAAAGCTTCTTGATTGTCTGTCTGAATAGATTGATTCTCAAGCTGGATAACCATAATTGTTGAATTGTTGCCGATGCTCTTATTCTTTATTGTAATATGTGAAAAGGAATCTCTTTTATGTTTTTTCTCAATCGGGATAAAGTTCCATCTCTGGGATCTATTTGCCATATTTCTCCCGATACTTCTTGGTGGTAGCTTTTAGTTTTACCTTGAGTTCTGGAGGATTTTCCATAACAGACATAAATAAGTCGCGATCTCGATTTGATAGCACTAGCCTTTCATGGGAATCTATTTCCTGTCTGGCGATGGGGAGAAGATGAAATAGGGTATAGGCACTCAAAGAGACTTCTTTTAATACTGCGGCACGTTCTAAGAGTTCTTTTTGCTCTTGAGTTACTCTCAAATCAATCCTGCTATCTTTGGGAGCCGAGGCTTCTCGCATTTTGCATCTCTAGTTTTAGTTGCTTTATTTCCCAGTATAACAGTTTGGGCGGACAAAGTTATGATTGAAAAAACTGAATCTGTAATCGGTTGCTTACTGGGGACAGCAGTGGGAGATGCCCTGGGACTCCCTTATGAAGGATTATCAAAGGGTAGAATTCCTCAAATTAATAGACATTGCCTATTATTTGGTAAAGGGATGGTTTCCGATGATACTGAACATAGCTGTATGGTGGCTCAATCTCTGATTGTATCTGGAGGAGAAGAAAAGAGATTTGTGCGATCGCTCGCTTGGCGATTTCGATTTTGGTTAATGGGTTTGCCTGCTGGGGTAGGATATGCCACTTTAAGAGGGATTGTGAAATTATGGCTAGGATTTCCGCCTCATCGTAGTGGTGTCTTCTCTGCTGGTAATGGGCCTGCTATGAGAAGTGGGATTATTGGGGTATGTTATGGAGATGATAGACTTAAACTGCGTTCTTTAGTCAAAGCTTCTACCAGGCTTACCCATACCGATCCAAAAGCAGAATATGGGGCGTTGGCTGTAGCGATCGCCGCTTACTTCGCCTCCCATCAGTCAGTGGTTTCTCCAGAAACCTACTATCAAACGCTTCAAGAGATTCTGGGAACAGAGGCAGAGGAATTTCTCGTATTAATTAAACAAGCTTGCCAAAGTGCAGTGAGGGAAGAGACAGGAGAATCATTTGCCGCGAGTTTAGGACTGGAGACTGGAATCAGTGGCTATGTGTATCATACTGTTCCGGTGGTGATTCAGGTTTGGTTGAGACATCAGCGAGATTACCACAGAGCGATCGCAGAAATTATTCAGCTTGGAGGCGATACCGACACCACTGCCGCTATTTTAGGGGGAATCATTGGTGCAGCAGTGGGCAAAACTGGCATTCCCCAGCAGTGGCTGGAGGATTTATGGGAATACCCAAGAACTGTAAATTGGATAGAAGCCCTTGGCAAAAGATTAGCTCAAGTATGTGCTGATGGTAGCAGACAACCAGCCTTGCCGTTACCTGTCTATGGGTTATTCCTCCGGAATCTCTTCTTCTTGCTTGTGGTCATTTTTTATGTATTTCGCCGATTGATAATATGTTAACTTGACAATGAAATCTAACATTGTCAAGCTACTTATTTCCATTTATTTCGACTTGTGACTACCTCAGCACTAGGCAAGTTCGACTTAAAAATGAGGAAATTTCTACTTTTTTGGGGACTGACATATAGCGATTTGACAGTTATAGTTAATTCAAAGGACAAGTAATGCTTAGTAATGCAATCAGGGAAAAGACAAGATTAAATGAAATAGGTCTCAAAAATGGCGAAGCCTCAAATTACTATCAGAATCTCCTCTACTCTCCTTAAAAACCTCGAAAATCATGTAGAGCAAAGTCAATCAACAAAAACTGAAATAGTAGTTGAAGCTTTGGTAAAATATTTGAGCCACTCATCTAATTTATCTTTAACAGAAAGAATTGCAAACTTGGAAAAGCAAATAGCTGAGCTAAAAGTCTTAATTAGATCAATAAAGTGCGGTTAAGACAAAAAGGAGAAAAAGCTATGAGTCTTTTTTCAACAGTAATGAAAAACAAGCTTTTTTATTCATAGTATCTTTTACTCTAGGTATAGCTTATACCTTCATAGAGCCAGTGCAGGCTGATGAGCCTTGTACTGGAGTAAAAATGCTTGAAAACACTACATGCTTCGAAATAAGCGTACAGGGTGTCATCTGGAGATTGCTCAAATAAATGGTGGATTTCCAATAGGACTGCTATATTCCCCATTACCTATTCTCCATTACCTATTCCCTATTTCCTATTCCCTGTTGCCTGTTGCCTGTTCCCTGTTCCCTGTTGCCTGTTCCCTACTCCAAGTGTTCCGACTTAAGTTGTTAGCCTATCTGGAGGAATTTACCAATGAATTGGACACGCTGTGTAGCAAAACAAACAATTAATTTTATTCAAAATATACCTGTAAATCAGATTAAAAACCAGCTTATTAATCAAGGCAATATGGTACTGATGAATACTGGATTTATCAGTCATCAGTTATCAGTCATCAGTTATTGGTTATTATTTTTATTGTTCATTGTTCATTGTTTATTCGCCAGAAAGTGGTGGTGGTGGCAACCTCCAAAATGGATGGCGATCGCTTGCTGTTTACTATTTACATATCCTCTTATCGTCAAGTGCGGTTAACGTAGGGGCGCACCGACGTGCGCCCAATCATCTGGATGACTCCTAGAACAAATGTCCTAAAAAGAGTTTTTTAAAATAATCATTATCATTATCATTTTAGTAACTTTGTACTAATATCAGCAGGCAAGTTTGGGGTGGCGATCGCTCTGTTGTCGTGACTTAATAAAAGTTAACACAGTACCGTTTAATTTTGTCCGACTACTTATCATAATCGTTTAGGTTGCTTCTCCGTAAGAGTATCTGAATAGACATCAGACTTTATTTCCATGCTTTTAGCCTTTCAATTTCAGTCTCCAGGCCCGATTCTGTTCGAGATTGGTCCGGTAACGATTCGCTGGTATGGCTTTTTAATTGCCTCAGCATTATTAATTGGCGTCACTTTGTCCCAATATCTGGCGAAGCGTCGAAACATCAATCCAGATTGGTTAGGTGACTTGGCAATTTGGATGGTGATCGCTGCCATTCCTTGTGCTCGCATATACTACGTCTTCTTTGAGTGGCAAGAATACACCCAACGTCCCGGTGATATTCTGGCAATTTGGAAAGGCGGTATAGCCATTCACGGTGCGATTTTAGGCGGTATCTTAGCGACGATTATTTTTGCCCGCCTCCATAAAACTTCTGTCTGGCAATTAGCTGACCTAGTTGTGCCTTCTTTGATTTTGGGTCAAGCAATCGGGCGTTGGGGCAACTTCTTCAATTCTGAAGCCTTTGGCAGACCGACCAATTTGCCCTGGAAACTGTTCATTCCACCCCGCAACCGTCCCCTGGAGTATCTCAATTACGAGTACTTTCATCCCACTTTTCTCTATGAATCAGTGTGGAACTTACTTGTGTTTGGCTTGCTGCTGTTTCTCTTCTTTTGGGGATTACGGCATCGAGAACGCCTCAAGATAGGCACTTTGGCTTTAATTTATTTGGTGGCTTATAGTAGTGGTCGAATCTGGATTGAGGGATTGCGCACCGATAGCTTGATGCTCGGACCATTGCGAATTGCTCAAATAGTGAGTTTAGTGGCGATCGCTCTCGGACTAGCAGGACTAGCATGGCTTTACTGGTTAAAGCGCCCCTTGCCAGATGTTGTCTCCTCCAAACAACAGTTGACTGACACTCCCCGAAATTGAATTTCGGGGGTTCTCAATCTCCCAGACTCAACTCTCCCTGATGAGAGTTCTTCGTCTGAGTTAGAGAACTTTCCTGGCGACTGTCTCTGAGGGACAAAAATAGCTCTTGTACCTGAACTGCGTCAGCAGCGACGTAGTCTATCGGGACTCGCCCAATTGCTTGACAGTTATTGTATTTTTCAGACGACCTTGACCACTCCGCCAGCAAGACCAGTTCCAGACTTGACCAATCCTCTTGAGCATCAGTGAGTGACAAGGCGATGCCATCTGTTACAAACTTTGCTAGATATGCACTAAGCAAATCCCGTTGCATAATGCGTCCGCATTCAGGGCATTCATGAACCCTATCTCTCAGGCTCTTTTTCTCTCTATGCCCGCAGACACAATGCTGCGATAGTGCAGTATCCCATGTTGATATGAGTTCTACCTTCCCGTCAGCACTTTCAGCCTTACGAGTTAATATCTCTTTGAAACTTCCAGGGGCTTTAGCTTTGATTTTATGACCCCACATTTTCTGCCATCCTTTTAGGCTTATATCCTCCATTTGGATATGTTTCCCAATTGACAGAATCTGATTAGCCAGACGACCATGAGCCGATTTTCGAGATGCAGCTTTCTTGCGTTCCATTTCTGCTAGCTTAGCTCTGGTCCGTTCATACTTCTTAGTCCGATTCCACTTCTGTCCTTTCTTCTTTTTCTTATTTTTCCCTTTTTTCTTGGTATGCTTTCGCCCGCGCTTTCCATAAAAGTCGGGTTCATAGTTGTCAGGGTTATTGGCTCGACGAGAACGATCTAACTTTCGTTGCAAGCGTTTTATGTCTTTCTGGTGTTCGTCAACACTTGGGCAGAACTCTCTGAGCATAGCCGTCTCATCACCCACAACAGCAACTATAGATAGATTAATATCTACTCCTACCTTTTGATTACCAATAGTTCGATTAGGCGAATTATAGGGCAAGCCCTTATTAATCAGTTGCAAGAAATATCTAGTCTTCCCGTTCAGTATCCCCTTGACAATCCGACAGTACTTAATGGGGCTATTTAATCCATGACGGATGACTGGATCGACAACGTTGCCATTAGCGTCTCGCTCGACTTTGATGCGTAGAGTTAACTTGTCATAGCCAGTATTCCAGATTAACTGCTCATCTTTGAATCTAATTCCCGAACCATTAGTCTTACCTTCACAGCTAGTAATAGAGCGAAAGCGAGATTTAAACCTAACTTTCCTAGGGACCCCAAATATAATCTTTTCTGAAGCCGCAAATGCTCTTGATGCTATCTTTTGGATTGTTAATGAATCGAGATGTTTGTCGATAAATACACTACTTTGTGCAGTTATTTTTGAGAAGGCGTGCAAATCGAATTCAGTGTAACTATATTTCGTTTTTGCCAATCTAAACGCTTTTATTCTTTCTGGATTTAGTTTTGGCTCTCCTTTTTTGTTTGAAATCGTTCTCGGTAGTTTTTTTGCTTCTTGATACTCCTCACTTCCTTGATACCTACGCCGTCTACACTCGGCTTCATTAAGGCAAGCATTGTATAACTGACGAGCAGCATCAAACCTAGCCGACAGAATCTTCCTGTCTTGGCTGCTTGCGATCAATGGAACCTCAGTTACAAATGATGTCGTCTTTGCTTTACTCACCTTAATTTACCTTTTTGTCAGCCATCAGTCCCACAATAATAATCTTGGCACTATCTGGATAATTAAAAGCTTAAATTAGTCTTAAAATTCACAAGCAAGATTGATTTAGAGTTAGACTTGACAAATATCCCTGCATATATATATATCATACAATGACGGCGATTAAAATCGCCATCTCGTTTTCATCCCCGCTCGCGCATAGACGGGGCTTTCAACTGCGCGTGTTTTTAGGTAAAGAAATAGGAGACCACTGAAACAAGAAAAAGCCCTAGAGTTGAATCTTTAGGGCTAAATCAGGGGGACTAAGTTTTGATTTTCCTCGAAAATCATTAGCATCTGCCAAAAATCCCACTAATTACGAAAATTTTTGCTCAAACTTTTATGTCTCTTCTTAAACCAGCAGTTTACATTATCGGTGCTGGTCCAGGCGACCCGGATTTACTCACCGTCAAAGCACAGAAAATTCTTACCCAAGCGGATGTGATTGTCTTTGCCGACTCTCTCGTCCCCAGGCAAATTTTGCAGGACGTCCGTTCTGATGCCGAACTGATTCGCACTGGTAACAAAACTCTGGAAGAGATTGTGCCCTTGATGATTGAAAGGGTGAGGGCAAATCTTTCAGTAGTGCGTCTTCATTCGGGGGATCTTACCCTTTACAGTGCTATCCACGAGCAAATGCAGGCACTTGCAGCCGCAGAAATTCCCTTTGAACTGATTCCGGGAATTAGTGCTTTCCAGGCAGCAGCAGCGAAACTGGGTGCAGAATTAACTGTACCGGGACTGGTGCAGACGATTATCCTCACCCGGATTAGTGGTAGTGCTTCAGCGGTACCCGAGTCTGAGGAATTAGCTTCTTTAGCTGCCCATCAAGCTAGTCTTTGCCTCTATCTTGCTGCCCGTCATGTGGAAGCAGCCCGGGAAAAATTACTGCAACATTATCCAGCAGATACACCTGTGGCAGTTTGTTTCCGCATCGGTTGGCCAGATGAAAAAATTTGGGTTGTTCCTCTTGACAAAATGGCAGCGATTACTCAAGAAGAGAATTTGATTCGGACAACCCTTTATGTGATTAGTCCGGCTTTGAGAGCAGTGGAGAAAAATATTAGTGAAGCGCGATCGCGTCTTTATCATCCGGAACATTCCCACCTATTTCGTCCATAGGAATAGCCTTTAAGCTTTTGTGCATCTAATTTGCATATTTTCAAGTCAAAGGAAAAACGTTCAATCCCTCTCCCCGTCTCCGGGTCAATCAAAACTTGCCAATTAAATGTGTAGCAGCTTACCACGGGTCGGGCAACTCTTCATCCTGTAGGGTATCTGACGCGGTTGTCAATTCGTCAGTCTCAAGCTTTTGCTTCACTTGTTGAAACTCACCAGGATCGGGCAACTCTTCATCTAGCTGGGGGTCTGACGAGGTTGTTACTTTGTCAGCCTCAAGCTCTTGCTTGAGTTGTTGAAACTCGCCAGGATCGGACAACTCTTCATCTAGCTGAAGGTCTGATGGGATTGTCACTCTGTCAGTCTCAAGCTCTTGCTTGAGTTGTTGAAACTCGCCAGGATCGGACAACTCTTCATCTAGCTGAAGGTCTGACGTAATTGTCACTCTGTCAGTCTCAAGCCCTTGCTTGAGTTGTTGTAATTCACGAGTAAGTGCCTCCAGTTGTCTCTCGAATTGTTGAAACCGATGGGAGAGTTTGGCAGATGGTGTTGTCACAGCAGCATAAGGGTAAGATTGTGCTGACCCAATATCATTAGGAAGGACTCGTTCAATTTCTTCCAGGGTAGTCTGACCCTGAAATGCCAACTCCAAGGCATAAGATAAAAGGGTTTTCATCCCTTCTTCAAGAGCAACATTTTTAATGGTCTCAGCGTCGGCATTTTCAGCTATCAAAGTTTTAAGGCGCTTTGTCAGAAACAGCACCTCATAAACTCCAACCTGTCCCTTATAGCCCATACCGTTACACTGGGGGCAGAGATTTCCTTTGTATCTCGTTTCATTAATTTCATCGGTGGTCAAGGTCTTAGCTTTATAGAAAGTTACTTTCCCTTTATTGGCAGCAGATAAACCAAATCTAGCTAGTTCAGCTTGAGAAGGATGATAAGCAATGCGACATTGGGGGCAAACACGGCGTATCAAGCGTTGGCTAAGGACTCCAATCAGTGCATCGGAAACCATTAATGGTTCAACGCTCATTTTGTTGAGGCGGGCGATCGCACTAGCAGCATCGTTTGCGTATAGGGTGGTTAGCACCAAGGATCCCTTCAGAGCAGCTTCAATCACCATGTTTGCTGTTTTTCTATACTGGGTCTCACCTACCAGAATCACATCCACACCTTGGAGCAGAAAAGACTGTAGAGTCAAGCCATAGTCCATGACTTTTTCTTGGTTTAGCTCTACCTGAGTAATCCCTGGTAAGTAATACTTAATCAGGTTTTCTACAGTAGAGATATTCACCCCAGGTTTATTTAGTTCTGCTAGAACAGAGTATAAAGTCGTCGATTTCCCAGATCCAACTGGTCCGGTAACCAAAATCAACCCAGAGGGACGGCTTACCATTTTTCTGAAAATCTCTAGAGTCGGTCCATGGGCGATCAACTTATCCAAGTCTATCGGGGTTGCCGAGTTATCCAAGATCCGCAGCACTGCCTTCTCCCCGTAGCGGCTGGGCAAAATACTAACCAGGAAGTCCACTTGACGATCGCGGAAAGTCTTTCTGAACCTACCATTTTGGGGTAGATGCCGTTGGTTAATGTCCAAATCTGCGATAGTTTTCAAGCGAGATACCACTGCTCCTGTGATATTCATCGGCAGAGCATCGAAAGCTTGACAGAGTACCCCATCTTTGCGAAAGCGTACCTGCAAAAACTCTTTCTGAGGTTCGATATGAATTTCAGAACCCCCTTCTTGCAAAGCCTTGACAAGAATTTTGTTGACCAGATTAATCACTGGCGATTGCTGGGCATCACTGATAGTCATTAGGTCATCCTCTACTTACTATTAACATAGCCTGACCGAATCAGTTTTTGAGCAAAGGGAGGAAACGACAATCGGGGCAAAAAATCATCTAGCATAAACATGACCGTTTATCGGTGTGCTGCGGATCTTACTTAAGAAAATTCCCAGAATTCCCATAGAACATAACAGCGATTTATCCAAAGTTCATGACAAAATTAAGGCGATCGGCAGATCGCCCACTCTCGGATTGCCTCAGGGATGACTGTGAACCAGATTGCGTTGTTGAGAGCAGGTTTATATTAACCACTCTCACTCCTTCTCCAATGTGTTTCCATTCACTGCACCTAGCTGCTGACGCACATCATCAATTGCCAGATTCAACTGGGCAATCTTATCCTCTAAGCTACGACGAGCACCTTCAATACTTTCTTCTGTACTGAATTTTTCCTCTGTAGTGGACTTGGGCAAAGACTTATCCTCTCGATCAGTCTCATTGTCGCGTCGAGAAGCAAAAAGCGCCCCCAGCACACCTCCAACTATACCGCCGACAATAGCTCCAGCGAGAAATCCTCCTGCAAAACCGTCGCGCTGACTCATTTTCCTATCCCCTATTTCAATTACTTAAAATCACTTGTTTCAAGATTAACGGTTACTCGTCCAAGCTGCCTACCTGTTTGGGATCACTTCCTATAAGCTTGACATCTTTTAAGTACCGAAAGCGCGATCGCCTGCATCTCCCAAACCAGGGACAATATAACCTCGGCTATTGAGCCCCTCGTCAATAATTGCCGTGTAAATATTTAGATTGGGATATTGCTCGCTTAATTTTTTCAAGGCTGGTGGTGCTGCCACTACAGAGATAATTCGCATCAAGACTGGGTCAATTCCACGACTTGTCAATTCTGTCATCGCTGTCATGATCGAGCTACCTGTTGCCAGCATCGGTTCTAAAATCAAAACCCGCGTCTGAGACTCAAACTTCTCTGGCAACTTGTTCAAATAACAACTCACTTCCAGAGTTTCTTCGTTGCGCATCAAACCCAAATGATAAGTTGATGCCAGTGGCAGCAGAGTTTGAGCGCCATCCAGCAATGCCAGTCCAGCTCGCAGAATTGGCACAACCGCAATTGGCACTTCTGGGTTAATCAGAGTGGCAGGACAATTAGTCAGAGGCGTATCCACCGTTGTTTCCACTGTGGGTAGCCAGTAACGACTCGCCTCATAAGTTAACCAGCGCCCCAGTTCCGTCATGGCGCTTTTAAACAGCACGCTGGGGGTATTCTGATCCCGGGCAACAGCGAGCCAATGCTTAATTAGTGGATGGTCAGGTACATAAACGCGCAGTTGTAAAGTCATAAACTGAATACAAAAATTGATCTATATATTAACCAAGTGTGTGCGACAGCGCGATCGCGCCCCTCTTCCTTAGCCTGATCAAGTACCTCATCAGCCATAATAATCAGTTCTCCTGGGAAAGATTCAGGGGTAGCTATTCCACAACTGAGGGTAACATAGTTGCTAGCGCTGGAATTGCCATGGAGGAAAGGCTTAACCTACCCCATTGATGACCGAATCAGGAGACCGTCCCCATGCCACCTATGACCATTAAAGACTTAGAAAAACTACAAGCCACTCTTAAAGAAGCGGGTCATGACTATCGGCTAGAACTAGAAAATGGGAAAATTTTGGTAATGAGTCCGTCAGATATTATATCTAGCGAAATCGGTAGTCGCTTAATTGCCTTTCTCTTCGCTTGGGTTAACCCACGTCGTCTCGGAAGGGTATTTGACTCTGCGGGCGGTTTTATCATGCCTGATACCAATGTCAAAGCACCAGACGTTTCCTTTGTGCGTGCCGAACGTCTCCGCCGCAGTGTGCGCTACTTTGCCGAACTTGTTCCTGATTTAGTGGTAGAGATTAAATCTCAAAGCGACAGAATCAAACTCCTAGAAGAAAAGATCCAGATGTTCATGTCAATGAATGCCCAAGTTGGCATTCTCATTGATCCGGACAAAAAGACTGTTACCGTTTATCGAGCAACAGGTGAACCAACGGTCCTCAGAGATGGTGACATTTTAACTATCCCCGAACTCTTCCCCGGCTGGGAACTCCCCATTTCCGAAATCTGGCCCCCTGAGTTTGACTAGAGGGCAACCCTCCAACGAGAGTCTATTTTCTATTATTTTCTATAAACTCAATGAATTGAACCATTGCGCGTCAGTCCCTACCCTCAACGCAGTAGGGCGGGGTAGTTCATACAATACTCGTGAAAACGACCATCTTCTCCTGATCCCCTCCCATAGTAATGCCATTGAGGAAAATTGAAATCAGCCGTGATAGAGCGCGGTGTAAGAAGCACGGCTCGCAGAAATGACTCTAAGTCAGGTACGTTGTAAATATTGACTTCAAATCTCCATTTGTCCATTTGATTAAAGAAGGTGCGCATATTCTGGGTTCGCCAGTTAATAGAAAACCGATTTATGCCCCAATCAGTAAACATATCAAGTATCTCCTTAGCCTTTTCGGGGACACTGCAAATCAAAGGAGCTAAAAAATCCACAGGAGCTTGCAGAATTGCGTCAGGATATGCGTAGGCTAATTTTCGGAAACCTTCCTCTTGCAGTATTTCTACATTACCGTTAAACCATAGGCGAGACTCATCAAAGCCGTAAGAATCAATGAATTTCAATAGATTCAGCACCAAGGAACCGCCTACCTTTAAGTCGAGCTTGATTGACTTACCTGCTTGCAACAAGCGACTTAGAATGCGCTCCAAACTAAACCACTTTTCGTCTATGTCTAGAGGGCTTTCTGGGAAGGAATCGTGACGAAGAATCAATTCATTACCTACAGGAGCCATGCGAACATCACATTCACCCCAGGTGACGTCAGAAGCCAGAAATTGTCTCAGGTTGACTTCGTCGTTTATACCATGCCAAACAAATTGGATGTGCCGAGGGAGTGCTTTTTCAGGGATTAGTTCAGTCAAGTCGTATATTTTACCCTTGACTGTATGAGAAGGCAGTCTGATCCTTTTGGATTCAAATATAGTATGAGCATGCAGCAACAGAATTTCTTGATTAGGATCGAGTTGGGAAACAGCCTTCAAATTACTGGGTTCGTTGTCCACAAAGGCGAAGATGCGATAGCCAGCCTTTTGAAATTTTTGAACCCCAGCCTCCTTTGACTTTTTGACATTTTGTTCCCATCCAAGGGGATTCATATATAGCAATTCATCACTAAATTGAACTTTATATTCTTTACCTAACTGATTCAGAGACCTTAGAGTATCAATTCGTAGTGAATCAGGTCGTCCAGTGTTCAAGCCCACATAGGTGTTTGGCTGAAGCTGAAACCAGCGGATAACTTCAAGAACTCCAGAAAAAGGACTGTGAGCATTAAGGATATACTCTGAAGACCAACGATTCTGGTTATACCAATCTATAATTTCTGTTTGTTTTTCTGATGGAATTTGTAAGTTTGCTAAAAGACGAGCTACTTGATTCTCATGGACAGTGATATCAGAAATTATCAGCTTTTTAAAGAAATGGGTACTGTGATTTTTATCAAATGACTTTAGGAGATAAAGCACCATATGGCGCATATCTAGAATCGTCCCGTCGATATCAAATAGAATCATCAGTCGATCTTCGGGATATAAATTACGAATACTTTCGTAATGAGAAGCAAGTCCTACCATCCAACTTTTTTTCAATGTTTATCACTCCTTATTTAAACCAGAATTGGTTCTACACTCCCAAATCACTTCAGACAATGTTTTTAGATGCTCCCCCTCAGTAAATCGGGTATTAATCAATTGTTTACCTGCATTGGCTAGACTCCTGCGGAGTTGTTCATTAGACAATAGTTGCATCAGCGCTTCTGACATGGAAGAAACATCCTTAGGTTTAACCAGAAGACCTGTTTTTCCAGAGATAACCCATGTATCAATTCCTCCTACATTTGATGCCACCACAGCAGCACCATTGCGAAGCGCCTCCGCAGCTACAGCACCCAAGGGTTCGCCCCAGATAGAAGGTAAAACAACGATATCGGCTTCTGTGTAGAGGAAATCAACAGCCTTATAACTTAAATGTCCTAGATAATGGATTTTGAGAGATGGATTATTTTCTTCTACTTTCTTTGCTAGCCTCAGACAATGTGACCAGTAACTCCCATCTTCCAGCACCCCGGCAATCTTAAATACAATCTCGTCTTTTATCTGTATATGAGAGAGGGCTTCTATCGCCAGGTGAAGACCCTTTTCATAAGTAATTCTTCCACTATATACAATTATCCTTGATTTATCTCTTTGACGCTGAGTCGTTTCCAAGCTTGGTCTAACCTGTCGAGGTAATACGCGAATTTTATCTTCAATGCCAGGAAGATTTTTAATCATAATCTCCTTCATAAAATTGCTCACTACAATAATCGCGTCAACCCTTCGTGCCGATTTGAGCAGTTCGAGGCGAGATAATAAGTCCTGCTGGGAATAATTTCTCTCTGAATGCCTTTTTATACAGCATCCGGATTCTATATTGGATAGACAGGCTTGTGAAAGAGGTTGATAGCAAATGATCTCTGGTTCCTGTTTCAGGGCCCTTAATTCGGTTAAGCATGTAGGGAAGTGGTCATGAATATACCATAAAAGGAGGTATTTTCTGTCGGGCTTGTCCAGAGTTTGAATTATACGACTATCGAATATATTGTGAATGTAAACAATGTCAGGGTTGATTTCTGAAACCGCACAAAGAACCCGGTGTCCTACCTCTTCATTACCATCACGGCTACCCAACCCCGCAATTTTCCTATGTGATTCTATACAAGATGGGATTGTTCCGTGCAGATGCTCATAGATAAGATGAGAGCTTATCCTCAGAGGAGTCCTCGTCGGAGAAAGTAGTTGGGCGAGATTGGTAATATATTCCTCCGTTCCACCAAACTTTCCCCCCTTCTCATTAATATGTAGAATTGAACGCACTCCAGATAGTGCGGTCATCTCCCTAACGTTTCTCATATGAGACCTCTTCAAAAATAAGAAAAAGTTGTAAGACAGTTGAATAAGAGTGCTCAAATAACCAAACTACTACCCTTGATTTAAGATAAATTTATGCTCGGCTTAACGATAAATTAAAAAAAGGTTATGACTAAGTAAAATAGGGCTCGATAGCTAGGTTTTGTAGTAATCTAAGGAGGTCGATACTCAAGTTGATTAATTACAAAAAAAAAAATGGAGCAGTATAGGAATCAAATTATTCAGTTAGTCCAAAATAACCCAAAGCAGTTGTCGTTTGAAGAATACTCGTAACCGTTCAGGGGGCGATCGGGAATAGTACAATTCGGAGTAATTCAGCTTTAAATAGTCTGAAAAAGTATAAGAATCCTCTAGCTCTATTAGTTTAGTCATAGTTAGTTTCCCTTATAATTGATATATACTAAGGTTTTTGTGACGTAGGGGCAATCCCCCCGTGGTTGCCCCCACCGTGGTTGCTGCCGGATATCTTGTCATCCATATGACTAATAACTAACTCCCCAATTGTTCTCGCCACTGCTTGCTGTAGAAACGGTCTCGCATCCATTGGAAGGAAACGATATTCAATAAAATGCCAATGACAAACAAAAATGCCATCAAAAAGAGCTGATAACTGGGCACATCAACAAACACGTCGAGAATGAAATGGAGAAAATTAGTCACCGTGTAAAATACGGTCAAGCCAAAGTGAAATACCCGGTAAGACTTTGAGTGATAAAAAGCCGTGGCTACGATCGCAATCATTGGCAGCGTAAATACGCCCAGCATAAACCACATAATGGAAGAAAGATCCATGAATTCGTGGGTATGAGATTCAGCGACACTGAGACCGTGGAAAAGCGGCATCAAAGCCAGTTGGGTATGAAAGAGCATTCCAAGTAGAAATACGGTCCAAAGGGCGATTATTTTTCCCTGATAATTGACGGTTTTATTGGTCGTGATTTTCATGGATTTTACCCCTAAGAGCAAATTTATTGAATTGGTCATCATTAGACCGCTTAGGGAAACTCGAAACTTTCCTCTTCCCCTATCTCCATACTACCTCTGCTTCCCCTGCTTTCGCGCAACCTAATGGATCCAGAAAAAATACGGTTGTGTGGCAAAAACTGGGGATGGTTTTGTAGTATTGGCTTGAGTATTAATTACAGGCGATCGCACCTCCACCCAGCCAATATATGATTAAAAGTGAAGTGAAGTAGGGAAAAGAGTTGTGACTTTAGAGCAACTGGTACATTTTTGCGAATAAGAGAATTGAGGTGAAGCATGGACAAGGTTGTAACCCTAGAGCAAGTTTTGAAGTTGGCAAGAGAGCTTTCGCTAGTGGATAAGGTACGTTTGATTGAGCAAGTCACTCCACAGATCAAACAAGGGGTAAAAGTCGCACCAGGGAAACCGCGCAAGTCCCTGCGTGGCTTGTGGCAGGGCCTTGATATAACTGAATCAGATATTGCTGAGGCTCGACGTGAAATGTGGGGCAACTTTCCCCGCAAGGATATTTGATGCTAGATCATGCCACCGATACCCATGCCTTAATCTGGTACTTAGAGAACAGTTCACGCCTCAGTTCTACAGCCAGTGATGTTTTTGATGCATGTGACTGAGGTGAGATTGTCATTTACATTCCCACTATTTGTCTGGTGGAAATTTTGTATTTGCAAGAGAGAAATCGCATACCCGCTGACCTGAAAGCTAGGCTTGATACTGAGTTGGTCTCTGGCAATAGTGGTTTGATTCTGGCAGAATTGACTGCTGGAGTGGTTAATGCTATGGATCAAGTCCCCGCAACGATTGTTCCTGATATGCCCGATCGCATTATTGCTGCCACTGCTGTACATCTTGGTCTACCACTCATCAGCCGAGATACTAGGATTAAAATGTCCAGCGTGACAACGATTTGGTGATGTGGGTGAATTATGAGGCGATCGCCCTTTTCTCCCTCCTAGTTCCCTGCTCTACCTGGGAATGATCTAAGGTACAAAGATAGGGGCACAGCAGAATTTAGGGGCACGGCCTCTTGAAGATCTCGGTTTAGTGCAAAATGTTGATGATGCCGTGCCTCTACACGAATTAACCGAACAGTATTGAATTAGCGTCCCATGAATCAAGTTGACTTAGCCTTTACCCCCGCCCTAGAACTAGCACAGCTCATCCGCGATCGCAAGATATCACCTTTAGAATTAGTAAAACTTTACTTAGAGCGCATCCAGAAGTTTGATTCCCAACTGGGGAGTTACTTCACCGTCGCCGCTGAAACCGCTCTAGCAGATGCCAAAGCCAAAACCGAGCAGCTAGCTCAAACAAAGGATATTTCTCAACTACCACCTTTTTTTGGCGTACCCACCGCCATTAAAGACCTCAACGCCGTTGCAGGAATGCCTTGCAGCTACGGAGTCGCCGCCCTGAAAGACAAAATTGCTGACTATGATGATGGGGTGGTAACGCGAATGAAGATGGCTGGGTTCACTATCTTAGGCAAAACAGCCACATCAGAAGTGGGGTCTTTTCCTTATACCGAGCCATTGGGATTTCCCCCAACTCGCAATCCCTGGAACTTGGACTACACCTCAGGAGGTTCTAGTGGCGGTGCAGCAGCAGCGGTGGCAGCTGGTTTGTGTCCCATTGCCCAAGGCTCCGATGGCGGTGGATCGATTCGGATTCCGGCGGCTTGCTGTGGATTGGTGGGCATCAAACCAACGCGGGGTCGGGTATCTCACGCTCCCGTGGGGGACTATCAAAGCGGCATCTCTGTCAATGGACCTCTGGCTCGCACTGTTGCCGATGCTGCTCTCCTGCTGGATGTGATGTCTGGATATATTACTGGTGACCCCTACTGGTTGCCCGATCCAGAGACATCGTTTCTCGAAGCAACTCGTCAAAAACCTACTCAGTTACGGATTGCCTTTTCTACCTCCGTGCAACCCCTTGGCGAGGCGGCAGAGATTTGTCAGCAGGGTGTTAAGGAGACGGTGCAGCGTTTAGAAGAGATGGGTTACATTGTCGAACCCGGTTGTCCTGATTTTAATAATCTGATTGAACCGTTTAAGAAGATTTGGCAGGCAGGGACTCCAGCGACTGGCATTCCTTTGGAGGCAATGAGTCCACTCAGCCGCTGGATTGGCGAGCAAGCTGGTTCCGCTGGGGAATATTTGCAAGCAGTTCACCAGATGCAAGTGATTTCTCGGCAGATTGTGGCTTTCTTTGAAACTTTTGATGTTTTGGTGCTGCCTGTTTATATGCACCAGCCGATACGCATTGGCGAGTGGGCGGACTTATCTCCAGAAGAAACCGTGGAAAAAATTGTTTATTGGGTGGCTCCCAGTCCCCCTTTTAATGCCAGTGGATTGCCGGCGATCGCTCTGCCTACGGGTTTCGACTCTAATGGTTTGCCAGTCGGGATTCAGCTAGTAGGACGCCCCGCAGGGGAAGCAACCCTGATTTCTCTAGCAGCTCTGTTGGAAGTAGTTAAACCCTGGAGTCATCATCGTCCTCCCTTTGGTGACAGTTAAAAATTATCTTAACCTAGAAGGTGTTTGAAAAGTTCTTACGCCCCTACAACTTTTCGGCATGGTTCAAATCAAGGTAACACTCCAGTTCTCTCTTGCTTGTGTTAACCAAAATCGCCTGTTTTTGAACCATGCCAACTTTTCAAACACTTAGCTAGCACTATTGCAAGGTTGACCATTTGGAGTTGCGTCAGGATAAAAGGTGCGAATGCCACTGTTATTCCTGACAAACACAGCCTGGAAAGACCTGTTCGTATCCTCATCTAGAATTGTGTAAATGCAGGCTTGATTGGAACTGCTGCGCACATCAAATGCTTTAAATGCCCTTGTTCCATTCGCGAGAATTTCTTCAGCATTGCTTACCAAAGCATAGCCCTTGAGCCTAGACCTCAGCCTTAAATCTCCATCGTTGATTTCAACCCCCAGGGTATAAATGACATCAGAAACTACCTCTTCTCTATCAAGATTATTGAGTAGTCGTCCTCCAATTCCCTCCTCTTGCAGTTCTAGATACCTACCCACAAAATGCAGTCCGCCAATTCTGCTTCCACTTCGCTCTCCACAGAAGATATGTTGAAAACCTTCTCGTTGGAACCAAATATCTGTTAGGTCATCTAGAAACTCTTCTTCCCTTTCTCGCCCTGGAACAATTTCACCGTCTACGAACTCCTGGATTTCTCTGAGTACATCTGGGTTATCTGACATCAATGTTTTGAATGTACTTTCATCAACCCTGGAATCAAACGGTCCGCAGACTTCCAGCACAGCTTGATCGAAATTATTGAGTTCCGGTGGTGGTGGAGTCATGTCTATTTCTTGCCCACCTGGAAAACCTGGAACCACAGGATTATCAACCGTATCAAAAAACGGTAGTAGGGCGGCTGGTGGACTCGTGGGAATCTCCGGAGTCTCAGTAGCTTCAGAGAAAGTGCCACAGGTAGCATTGACCCAGCGACGTTCCGGCCTAGCACCTGGCACCCTGAGATAGATAAATTCCCTGTCGGGAGAATTGAAGCCAACTGCTTCATAGCTCTGACCCTCTGAAACTTGTATATTTCCAGGATTTTGACCTCGCCTGATTGACTGTGTTGCTTCACAGGTGCGAGTAGTTGTGAAGGTTCCCCGTGGGCCAACTTGAGCCAGAGCTGTATCTATCGATAGAGGAGTGATACCGAGCAGATAGATTGCTAATCCAATCCCTAGGCTTACAGCCAGTTTCATCCAAATAGAATTTTTCATCAGTCTTTAGGTAAAGAGAGTTTAACAGCTTCTACTCAATTCCGGAATTTTTTGCTAAATTGGCAACATAGCTAGGTTGGAGTAGCTTTTTATTCTCTGACGTAGCTATGTTTATTGGTGTGTATCTACTTAAGACTTTCGGTGTCATGCGTGCCAAGAGTATAGGGACAATTATCTTCATCCTATTGCTGCTGTTTATCACCATAGGCGATCGCATTCTCCCCCAACCTCTAAGCGATGTCAGTCGGAATACCCGAACCAGTATTAATAAATTCTTGATCGGGTTATTCCCTGATAAAGAGTTTACTGATCCCAGTGAGGGACTTGAAAAGGGAATTGAAGAACATGAGCAAGGGAAATCAACCTCAGATTAACCCTCGCCCTTATCATTGCTTACTTTTCCTTCAACCAACTAAACATCGCTCGTAAATCTTTGCCCACTTCTTCAATGGGATGTTCAGCTTCCTGACGCCGCATGGCGGTGAATACGGGTTTGCCTGACTGATTTTCTAACACGTATTCGCGGGCAAATTCACCGGATTGAATTTCTCGGAGAATTTTGCGCATCTCGGCACGGGTTTCGTCGGTGACAATGCGAGGACCACGGGTGTAGTCGCCATACTCAGCCGTGTTGGAGATACTGTCGCGCATTTTTGCCAAACCGCCTTCCACAATTAAGTCAACAATTAGTTTTACTTCGTGGAGGCATTCAAAATAAGCTAACTCTGGCTGATAACCTGCTGCTACTAGGGTTTCAAATCCAGCTTTAATCAAAGCAGTCAAGCCGCCGCACAAGACAACTTGCTCGCCGAAGAGGTCGGTTTCTGTTTCTTCCCGGAAAGTGGTTTCTAAGATACCAGCGCGAGTGCCGCCAATGCCTTTAGCATAAGCCATAGCGCGATCGCGGGCTTGACCGGAAGCATCTTGATAAACTGCAAACAGACAGGGAACCCCTTCTCCTTGTTCATAGGTGCGTCGTACCAAATGTCCTGGTCCTTTCGGAGCAATCATCACCACATCCACCGTAGGTGGGGGAACAACTTGACCAAAGTGAATATTAAAGCCGTGGGCAAAAGCCAGCACCTTTCCATCCGTCAGATGGGGTTCAATTTCCTGTTTGTAAACCGTCTTCTGCACCTCATCTGGCAGCAGAATTGTGATCCAGTCAGCAGCTTTGGCAGCATCGGCCACGCTGTGAACTTTTAAACCTGCTGACTCAGCTTTTTTGACCGACTTACTGTCTGGATACAGCCCGACAATGACGTTCATGCCACTATCTTTAAGATTGAGGGCGTGGGCGTGACCTTGAGAACCGTAGCCGATGATGGCAATGGTTTTCTCGGCAAGTAGGTCTAAATTGGCATCTTCGTCGTAGTACATCCGGGCCATTGGGCTGTCTCCTTACTGCAAGCTTTATAGGACTCCAAACTTGTCATTTTACTCCAAAAGAGGGTTAATCCTCAACTGCCGATGGATATTTGATATTTGAGGCGTTTACATCTTGCCACCCCAGTACGGAGTTGCTGGCTGGCGAGATTAAAGGGCAAGCAGCAGCAGATTTTGAACTGGGGAAGTCTGACAAGATAAGGGAAAATGATTATTGCTTTAATCAGAAAATTGAATTAATCAACCCATCTCCCCCTTCCCCCTTCCCTGATCCGAAGTTCCCTGATCCGAAGTTCCCTTTTGATTACTGTCCCGGCTTAAGTGGATAGCCACTTTAGAGAAGAGAATGAGTGCTATTACAGTCAACTTTAACTCTATCATCAAACTCACTGACGAGCAATTTTATCAGCTTTGTCGAGAAAATCCAGATGTAAAATTTGAACGCAATGCTAAAGGAGAATTAATTATTATGTCTCCTACAGGAGGCGGAACTGGAAAACGTAACGCCAAGCTAACTACTCGGTTTACCTTGTGGAATGAACAAACAAACCTTGGTGAAGTTTTCGACTCATCCACAGGTTATCAACTCCCTAATGGTGCAGACCGCTCTCCTGATGTTTCATGGATTAAAAAAGAAAGATGGGATGCACTTACCCTAGAACAACAAGAGAAATTTATACCCATTGCCCCGGATTTTGTCTTAGAACTAATGTCCCCTACTGATAGTTTAGAAAAGACGCAAGCCAAAATGCAAGAATATATGGATAACCGAGTCAGACTTGGCTGGTTAATTAATCCAAAAACCCGCCGAGTTGAAATTTATCACCTCGGACAAGAGGTAGAAGTGCTAGAATCTCCGGCTACCCTATCAGGAGAAGATGTTTTACCCGGTTTGGTTTTAGATGTGCAAATTGTTTGGGAATAAAAAGTGCGATCGCTTACTCATCAGCATTACTTCCCTTGCTTCACCTGGTTTAATATCATCCCGCTTAAGATGTTTTTGTGTGTGAGTTACAAGTTTTTGGTCGGCAATGCCCACCCTACGATTATGGCATGGTTCAAATCAAGGTAACACTCCAGTTTTCTCTTGCTTATGTTACTCAAAATCGCCTGTTTTTGAATCATGCCGACGAACAGATTAGCAAATGTGCTTAAAAAGTCCCCTTACCATCTGGGACTATCCCAACAAGGTCTCAGGACTGCTCCTGTGATACTCCTCTGACAGTTTCAACCTCTAGCCCTAACCGTTGGGCTATTTCCTCAACACTCAATCCCAGTTGCAGTAGCCAGGGAACCATTTCTTGCTTGGCTTTTAGCTCGCCCTCTTTAAGACCTTCTTCACGACCTTCTTCACGACCTTCTTCACGACCTTCTGCCAAGGCTTCTTGATAAACTCTGGTTTGTTTCAGTTCGCTCAATCCCAACATGGTTTCTAGTTCCTCCCGACTCAGATTGGGAAATTTATACAAAACAATTGTCTCTATCAATTCTATGATTTGTTGCTGGATGATGGCATCTGCTAATTCCTCCCTGGCTTTGGCAATTAGCTGGCGGGCGCAATTTCCTGTTTTCTTTTTCGACTCTACGACTAACTGCACAATTCCTACGCAGATAGACTGCTCTGCTGGATCTCTAATTTCATCGAGGTAAATGCGGCGCACGTGATTCTCCATTAAATCTCGATATCGTCTGGGTGCTTGTGCTTCCGTACTGCGACGACGATAGATAACAATAGCGTACCAATCATCATTAGCCGGATCGTATTGATAGAAATAAAGGAAGATTTCGGAAAATAGGCGTGGGTAGAAGTTGTCTTTTTTGTGGAATTGAACTTCGACAAAGTAAATCGGCTTATCGGGGAAATCATCTAGGGGGAGAAATAAGCCATCAAAGCGGAAGGCTCGTTGTTTTACTTCTGGGGAGGTGAATTGGTAGGCGCTGGCATCAGTTGCAGGCTCTCCAATTAGTTCAAAGAAAATACTGGGAAAATTCTGAAATAGTTGATAAAATAGGGTGTCAGTTTTCACGGGGTTCTGGTCGTTTGTTGAACTAAGCGAAGCTTAGCTCAACTTATATATGTTTTGATTTGTCACGACTCATTTAGGACTGCTATATCGTGGCTTGAGTTGAATCGTGGAAAAGAAGGAGAGCGATCGCTCCTTGAACGTACAACAATTTGAGCTTGAACACTAGAGGGTATCTATAAAGAAAATATTCAACCCTTGCGTAGGGTGGGTTAGGCGGCGATAACTTTATCTTACTAACCTGCTAACTAACTATCCGCCATAGCCCACCAAAACCAAGCACTCTAGCTGTGTTAAGATTTATCTCTATCTAAAAGTTGCGATCGAGCTAGGCGTACCGCGATCGCTCTAACACCTGCTATATATATAAAGAGGATGTACCTTCCTAAACTCTCTCAATATGGTCAATTGGAGTGAGTATTTAGAATCAGCCTGTCAGAAATACGCCCAGTGGTGGAAGGTCTACACACTTACAGATGTAGTCGGACGCCAGAAGGCTAAACCTGAACCCCCCCTGTTGGATTTGGGCTTGATGGTGCAGATGGTTGAATGGGAAAAGGATGAGAGAGGTAAAGAGGAAGAGAAAATTGAACGGTTAAGCGTCCTGGAAGGGCTGCAAAAGTATGCCTCAGACCATGTGTTGCTGGTAGGACGCCCCGGATCTGGCAAATCGACGGCACTAGCAAGGCTGTTGCTGGAAGAGGCACAAAAGGCGCAACAGGATCGGCAGGGAAGAATTCCGGTGTTAGTGGAGTTGCGGTACTATCAGACTTCTGTACTGGATTTGATCCGGAATTTTCTGAAGCGACATCGGTTGTTGTTGGACAGTACCGAAATTGATGGGTTGCTGTTTCAGGGGCGATTCTTGTTGCTGGTGGATGGTCTCAATGAATTGCCGTCTGAAGAGGCACGGCGAAATGTGATAGCGTTTCGGCAGACCTACCCAGATACGCCGATGATCTTCACCACACGGGATCTGGGGGTGGGAGGCGACCTGGATATTGCCAAGAAGCTGGAAATGCAGCCTCTGACGGAAACCCAGATGCGGCAGTTTGTTCAAGCCTATCTGCCAGAACAGGGAGAGGAGATGCTGAGACACTTGGGCGATCGCCTGCGGGAGTTTGGGCAAACACCTTTGCTGCTGTGGATGCTGTGTTCTGTGTTTGTTGAAAATAGGTGTAGAGTGCCGCCAAATCTGGGGTCGGTGTTTCGCAGGTTTACCCGGATTTATAATCGCAAACTCAAACAGGATATTCCGGCTTCTAAGGAATCTCGTCGCTGGTGGCCTCGGATATTGCAACATTTAGCCTGGGTGATGACTAGGGGCAAGTCACTAACTGAACTGCAAGTCGCTATTGATCGGCAGCAAGCAGAACAGGTTATAACAGAGTTTCTTCAGGATAAGGTGGCTCATCCAGCGAGTTATGCTGGTTCCTGGCTGGATGATTTACTCAACCATCACTTAATTCAACTGGGTGCAAATGACCAGATTGAATTTCGACACCAACTTATTCAGGAATATTACACCGCAGAAAGCCTGTTGAAACTGTTGCCAAGCCTCAATAATGACTGTCTCAAACGAGAGTATCTCAATTATTTGAAATGGACAGAACCCCTGGTACTGATGCTGGAGTTGGTGGATGATGAGGCAGAGGTGATGCGAATGGTGGAGTTGGCTTTGGAGGTGGATTGGCAACTGGGTGCAAGGCTGGCAGGTGCAGTCAAACCAGGGTTGCAGGCGCGAACAGTCGATTTGCTTGCTGGACTAGAAATTCCTCCACTGCTGAAGCTGCGGCTTTGTGGCATCACACGCTCTCAGAGGGGGCTTCTACATCTGCTTCAAGGGTTGAAAGATGAAGACCCCTGGATTCGTGAAGGTGCTGCTGTTGAACTGGGACAATTCGGCAGTGAAGCTGCGATTCCCGATCTATTTCAAGCTCTGAAAGATAGAGATGCTGATGTCAGAGATAGGGTTGTTGCTGCGCTAAGTAAAATTGCTACTAAAGTTGCAATTCCTGTTCTCTTACAAGTTTTGAAGGGTATAGATTCTGACACTTGTTCTAGTGCTATCAAGACTTTAAGTGAAATTGGCGAAGCGGTTTCAATTTACGTTCTGCTTTTTGATTTAGCACATGAAAATCCTTTGGCTCGTAGAAAAGCTATCATCTCCCTAGATAAAATCGACAGGAACTTAGCAATTCCGGTATTGATTCAAGCTTTGCAAGATAAAAATCCTTGGGTGCGAGAAAGTGCTGCTGATGTGTTAGGACGTATCAGAAGTAAGGAAGTTATTTCAGCACTACTCCAAGGGTTGCAAGATGAAGACTATTTAGTTCGTCTAAAAGCGACTGCTGCGTTAGGAAACATTGGCAGTGAGGTGGCGATTCCCGCCTTAAGTCAAGCTTTGCGAGATACAGACTCGGATGTTCGTTGGATTGCTGCTGAGGCACTGGGAAAAATTGGCAGTGAGGCAATGATTCCTGCTCTCTGCCAAGCCTTGACAGATAAGGATTCTGGAGTGCGCTGGAGTATTGTTGAAGCACTGGGAAAAATTGGCAGTGAGGCAGCTATTCCTGCTCTTAGCCAAATGTTAACAGATGAAGACCCTAAGGTTCGTCTGAGAGCCACTGTTGCGTTAGGACAAATCGGAACTGAAGGGACAATTCCTGCTTTACAAAGAGCGTTAGCAAGTGAAAACTATTTAATTCGTCTGAAAGCTGTTGTTGCGTTGGGACAAGTTGGGAGTGAGGCAGTAATTCCTGTCTTAAGTCAAGCTTTGACAGACGAAGATTCGGATGTTCGTTGGAGTGCTGCTGATGCACTGGGAAAAACAGGCAGTGAGGCAGCTATTCTTGCTTTGAGTGAAGCTTTGGCAGATAAAGATTTTTGGGTTCGTCTGAGAGCTATTGCAGCTTTAGGTCAAATCGGCACGGCAGAGGTAATTCCTGTTTTGCTCGAAACTTTGACAAATCGAAACTCTAGAATTTGTCTGAAAACTATCACTGCGTTGGAACAAATAGGCAGTGAAGCCGCCATTCCTGCTCTGATTCAAGCCCTGGAACATGAAGACTCTTCTGTTCGCAGGAGTGCGGCTAATGCCCTAGGGGAAATAGGCAGTGAAGCCGCCATTCCTGCTCTGATTCAAGCCCTGGAACATGAAGACTCTTCTGTTCGCAGGAGTGCGGCTAATGCCCTAGGGGAAATAGGCAGTGAAGCCGCTATTCCTGCTCTGATTCAAGCCCTGGAACATGAAGATTCTTATGTTCGCAGGATTGGGGCTAATGCCCTAGAGAAAATAGGCAGTGAAGCCGCCATTCCTGCTCTGATTCCAGCCCTGGAAGATGAAGACTCTTCTGTTCGCAGGAGTGCGGCTAATGCCCTAAGGAAAATAGGCAGTGAAGCCGCCATTCCTGCTCTGATTCAAGCCCTGGAAGATGAAGACTCTTCTGTTCGCAGGAGTGCGGCTAATGCCCTAGAAAAAATAGGCAGTGAAGCCGCCATTCCTGCTCTGATTCAAGCCCTGGAAGATGAAGACTCTTCTGTTCGCGGGAGTGCGGCTAATGCCCTAGAAAAAATAGGCAGTGAAACCGCCATTCCTGCTCTGATTCCAGCCCTGGAAGATGAAAACTCTGATGTTCGCAGGAGTGCGGCTAATGCCCTAGAAAAAATAGGCAGTGAAACCGCCATTCCTGCTCTGATTCAAGCCCTGGAACATGAAGACTCTTCTGTTCGCAGGAGTGCGGCTAATGCCCTAAGGAAAATAGGCAGTGAAGCCGCCATTCCTGCTCTGATTCCAGCCCTGGAAGATGAAGACTCTTCTGTTCGCAGGATTGCGGCTAATGCCCTAGGAAAAATAGGCAGTGAAGCCGCCATTCCTGCTCTGATTCAAGCCCTGGAAGATGAAGACTCTTCTGTTCGCAGGA
>JBFRWF010000336.1:0-11876 GCA_051439465.1 Xenococcaceae cyanobacterium
AGCGCAGCGGCAACATAGAGTAATTTGCCTTGACTATCCCCTTTTCTCTAACAGATATTTCTGTGCTGCTGAATGATGGAATAGTTGGCACAGACAAGGTTAGGTTTTTAACAAAGACATTCAGTCAAGCTACACTATCAAATAGCACCCCTGCCAGCTAAACCGATGAGCCTCTGCATCAACCCCAGCTGCCCAAAACCTCAGAATGCTGAGAATCAGTTATTTTGTCAAGCCTGTAGCTCTGAATTACTGCTGGCGGGACGCTATCGGGTGACTCGGTTACTCAGTGATAAAGGCGGCTTTGGCAATACCTATGAAGTCATCCACCACAAAACCCTAAAAGTTCTCAAAGTCTTAACCAACAATCACCCCAAGGCAGTAGAACTATTTGAGCAAGAAGCGCAAGTCTTAAGTCAGCTCAATCATCCAGGAATTCCTAAAGGAGAGGGGGATTTCACCTACTTTCCCAGAAACAACCAAACTCCCCTGCACTGTCTGGTGATGGAAAAAATCGAGGGGATGGACTTAGAGGAATATCAGAAACACCGAGAAAATTGCCCCATCGACCAAAAATTAGCCCTAGAATGGCTAACCCAACTGGCTGAAATTCTCCATGAAGTACATGGCCACAACTTTTTCCATCGGGATATCAAACCTTCCAATATCATACTCAGGGCCGATGGTCAGCTAGTGCTTATTGATTTTGGTGCAGTCCGCCAAGTGACAGCCACAATCATGGCTGGAGGTCAAAACACAGGGATTTATACTCCTGGTTACGCTCCCCCAGAGCAAGAGAAGGGTTATGCCGTGCCACAATCGGATTTCTATGCCTTGGGACGAACCTTTGTCTATCTGCTCACAGGCAAGACACCAACTGACACAGCCATGTATGACCGTTACAAAAATGAGTTAAACTGGCGCACCCATAGTCCTAACATCGCCCCTGAGCTAGCAGATTTTATTGACAACCTGATGGCAGAGAAAGCCAATGAGCGCCCAGGGAATACTTCAGTGATTTTACAACAGTTGACGGAGATTGACCGGGTTATTAATCCGCCATCTGAACCACCAGTTACCCCTGTACCACCTGTACCACCTACTGTTGTAAAACCACCTGTAACACCCCCCGCTCCTAGGACTGTTTCGTGGACAAGGCGACGATTTGCCAAAGTGATTGGCTTGGTAGGGGTGGGAGGTGTGGGGTTAGTTGCAGCCGCCCTTATAAGTGAAGTCTTTAAGAGTAAACCCCTAATTGTCTCCAAATTAGGTCGAGGTGATTACAGAACTATTAGTGAAGCAATCAAAAGTGCCGAGTCCGGTACGCGCATTCTGGTCCGTCCAGGTGTCTATAAAGAAGGTTTAACCATCGACAAGCAGTTGGAAATCATTGGCGACGGGCCAATAGCAGAAATCATCATCGAGAGTACAGACTCCGACTGCATTCTGATGCAGACTGACTACGCTGTGGTGCGTGGCTTGACCTTGCGAGGTCAAGCGGGGTTGAAGGGGAACAAATACTTTGGGGTGAATATTCCTCAAGGGCAGTTGATACTCGAAGAGTGCGACATTACCTCTGACTCCCTCGCTTGTGTAGGTATTCACGGCTCTGCGGCAAAGCCTGTCATCCGGCAGTGCAAGATCTATGATAGCAAAGAAGGCAGTGGTGTCTTTGTGTATGAGAATGGTGAGGGTATAGTAGAAGATTGCAACATTTTTGGCAATGCCTTATCGGGGGTAGCAATCAAGGAGGGAGGCAACCCCCTCATTCGTCAATGCCAAATTCATGACGGGAAAGAGAGCGGCGTCCATGTTTATGAGAATGGTCAGGGAATAGTGGAAGATTGCGACATCTTTAGCAATGTCTTGCATGGGGTGGCAATCAGTGAGGGAAGCAACCCGGTCATCCGGCGGTGCAAAATCTACGAAGACAAGCAGGCCGGTGTTAGGGTCTCTAAAAAAAGTCAGGGAAAAGTAGAAGATTGCGACATCTTTGGCAATGGTTTGGCAGGGGTGATAATCTTGTCTGGGAGCAACCCCACTATCTGGCGGTGCAAAATTTACGACGGGAAAAAGAGTGGTGTCTATGTCACTGAGAACAGTGAGGGGACAATAGAAGATTGCGACATCTTTGGTAATGCATTGTCGGGGGTGTCAATCACAGAAGGTAGCAATCTGGTCATTCGACAGTGCCGGATCAATCAGAATAAGTACTATGCCGTCAATGTGTACGACAACGGCGCGGGAACAGTTGAAAATTGCGATTTGACCGGCAACGCTCGCGGCGCTTGGTACATCGACACCAGTTCCCAGGTAAAGCGCAGCGACAACATAGAGTAATTCGGCTAAGTAGGTAGGCATGATTAAACTGCTCTATGTTAACTTTTGTTAAGTTTAGGCAAACCCCGACTGGGCTTCAAATTCGGTCAATTTACATTTCTTTACATAGTTGGCTTTATTTCCGCCTACCTACTTACCAATTTTTGTTAAGAGTTTCCTAAATTTTGAAGGATTTTCCCAGCTTAGACTGGTAGCCCTATACTCATCCAGTCAAGTTACACTATCAAATAACACCCTTGCCAGCTAAACCAATGAGCTTCTGCATCAATCCGAACTGCTCAAAGCCTAAAAACCCTGACAATTTCTTATTTTGTCAAGCCTGTGGCTCAGAATTACTGCTGGCGGGGCGCTATCGGGTGACTCGGTTACTCAGTGATAAAGGCGGCTTCGGCAACACCTATGAGGTAATCCACCACAACACCTTCCAAGTTCTCAAAGTCTTAACCAACAATCACCCCAAGGCGGTAGAACTATTTGAGCAAGAAGCACAAGTCTTAAGCCAGCTAAATCATCCAGGAATTCCCAAGGGGGAGGAAAAGTTGCTCTACTTTCCCAGAGACAGTCAAACGCCCCTACATTGTCTGGTGATGGAAAAAATCGAGGGAATGGATTTAGAGGAGTATCAGAAACAACGAGAAAATCGCCCCATCGACCAAAAGTTAGCCCTCGAATGGCTCAGACAATTGGCTGAAATTCTCCATGAAGTACATGGCCACAACTTTTTCCATCGGGATATCAAGCCTTCCAATATCATACTCCGGGCTAATGATGCTCAGCTAACGTTAATTGATTTTGGTGCAGTCCGCCAAGTAACAGCCACAATCATAGCTGGAGGTCAAAACACAGGTGTTTATACTCCTGGTTACGCTCCATCAGAGCAAGAGAAGGGTTATGCTGTGCCACAGTCGGATTTCTATGCTTTGGGGCGGACCTTTGTCTATTTGCTGACAGGCAAGAAACCGACTGATACGACAATTTACGATCATTACAACAATGAGTTACGCTGGCACAGCTATGCTTCTAACATTGCCCCTCAGCTAGCCAATTTTATCGACCACCTGATGGCAGAGAAAGCCAATCAGCGCCCTGCCAATACTTCAGTGATTTTACAACGGTTGACAGAGATTGAACGGGAGTTGCATCACCCTCAGTGGTCTTCTCCGCCCCCCGAAATCCTAGAAACTGTAGTGAATCCTGCACCAGTAGTTTCCCATGAATATGCAGGATTTTGGAGTCGTTCTGTAGCTTATCTCATCGACACAGTCATTGTGACTATTGTGGGTTTTATCATAGGCGGATTTTTCGGAATGCCTATGATTTCTGAAGTCGATAGTTCTATGGACAACGCTGAGTCATTTGTTGCCGGAGGAATATTAACATTTTTGGGCACAACAATCTTGGGAATTGTATTTCTACCTTTTGCTGTTTTAATGATGCTTTTTGACTCTGAAAATTGGTCAGATCAATCTACAGTTTTTCTGGCTCTACTTATAATAGGTATGCTTTTAAAGTGGCTTTATTTCACTTTACTTGAGAGTTCTGCTCAACAAGCTACTTGTGGCAAAAGGCTTATAGGAATAATTGTGACTGACTTGAACTCCAAGCGCATCTCATTTTGTAGAGCAAATGGAAGGTACTGGGGCAAATCTATTTCCACAATAATTATCTGTTTTGGGTTTATTCTGGCGAGTCTGACCGAAAGGAAACAAGCCCTTCACGATAAAATATCTGATTGTTTAGTGGTGAAAAAAAGAAAAATTTAGGTTCTACTGCCCTCAAACCAAGCATTAATTTATCATAACAAGTAGTTAGGTTAACTCATCAACCAATAGCAATGTCTCAACGTCCTATTTACCTAGACTGCCACGCGACAACACCTATGGATAAACGGGTGTTAGAAGCTATGCTGCCTTACTTCACCGAACACTTTGGCAACCCATCCAGTATCATCCATGCTTACGGCTGGGAAGCAGAAGCCGCAGTAAAAAAATCACGACAAACCTTAGCAGATTCCATCCACGCCACACCAGAAGAAATCGTCTTCACCAGCGGTGCCACGGAAGCAAACAACTTGGCAATTAAGGGCATGGCTGAGGCTTATTTCAGTCAAGGGCGGCATATAATTACAGTACAAACTGAGCATCGAGCAGTACTTGACCCCTGTAGTTATCTACAAACCCTAGGCTTTGAGGTGACATTCCTGCCAGTGCAGCAGGATGGATTAATAGATTTGCATCAGCTAGAGCAAGCCATTCGTCCCGATACGATTTTAGTATCGGTAATGGCGGCAAATAATGAAATCGGGGTATTGCAGCCTTTGGTAGAAATTGGGGAAATCTGCCGCCAACATGAAGTTCTGTTTCACACCGATGCTGCTCAAGGAATTGGCAAAATTCCCCTGGATATAGAGAGAATGAAGATTGATTTAATGTCCTTGACAGCTCACAAGGTTTATGGTCCAAAAGGCATCGGTGCTCTATACGTCCGTCGTCGCAATCCTAGAGTGCGGCTGGCTGCTCAAATCCAAGGGGGAGGACAAGAGCGGGGAATGCGCTCTGGCACTCTCTACACTCCTCAAATTGTCGGCTTTGCTAAGGCGGTAGAATTAGGACTGGCTGAACTAGAATCGGAATCGAAACGTCAGATTCAGTTACGGGAGCGATTGTGGGCACAGCTAAATCAGTTAGAAGGAATTCATCTGAATGGTCATCCCACTGAGCGCTTACCTGGTAATCTAAATGTTAGTGTGGAAGGAGTGGATGGTTCAGCTCTGTTGCTGGGTTTGCAGCCGGTAGCAGCAGTCTCTTCTGGTTCCGCTTGTTCGTCTACTTCAACGGCTCCTTCCCACGTGCTGACGGCACTGGGACATCCAGAAGCTCTGGCTTATGCTTCCGTGAGATTTGGGATTGGGAGATTTAACACCGCAGCCCAGATAGATACAGTGGCACAACAGGCGATCGCCACCATCCAATCTCTCCGTCAAGCTCAAAGCTTCACCGGATTGAGCGGCAAGAGGCAAGCCGAAAGGAATTTCATCCCCAATGAGTCAATGACAAATGACTAATCTCTTGTCAAAAGTTCATCGTTAAGTTATATTGAGATTAAGATTATCTAAAAGTATACTGGTGACGACTACCTACTCTGAACCGTCGGGTACAGTGTGGGCTTCTTAGGCTAGTTCGCCAAGATTGCCTACTCCTACTCCTTCGGAGAACGCTTCGCGAACGGAGAACGCTACTCTTACGAGAAGGCTCCGCCTACGCGAACGTCATTAGCCTTAGGATCTCGTTACTTTAGCTAAGCGCTCGACGTTATTTTTTAAAATCAATAAAAACAAGCGCTTAGTCAAAGATTGCCAGAGTGCTACGTTACCCCAGAATATATAGGGGCTCCGGTATATAGGGTTGGCGATCCGTGTTCTAGTTCCGTGACACTGCGACTCTTGATTAAACATCCGGAGCTGTGGAGAGGGGGGAGTGTTGAGAGTCTAAAATCTGGGGATAACTTTGGCGAAGGACACTACATCCATAAATGGATGCTACGCTTTTAATTAGCGACAATTTTTCTTAACCGAACAGTATTGCCTGGTTCCTGGCTTTACCGCGCTTCCAACCAGGTTTTTAGAACCATTTTTGTCCAGTAATGTTCAGAATGTCCAGCCAAACAATTATTAGATGCGTAGCGATCGCGACCTTGTTTCTCCATCAACTGACCTGGAGCTGTGGAGAAGAGAAGTGTTAAGAGTTCAAAACCTGGGAATAACTTTGGCTACCGACACCACATCCATTGGATGGGACGCTTTTTAAAATAGCGTCTGGCTGGCGTTCAGACCACGCCTCCTTTCGGTTAGGACATGGGGCTTCTCGCCAGTTTAGCTAAACAGTCGGGGTTAGTCCGACACTTTAAGGTGAGTGCAAAAAATCCGATTCTCATCTCTACATGGAGTTAGAGTTGTTCACTCAAAAAGTTTTCACATTAAGCAAAGTTGAAAGACACAGTGCCTAGAGCGCCGATCCATTAATAGGAGTTGACAAATTAGCCTATCTGTGCATCCTGGAAAAATATCTAGATCTTCATCCGTTTATCTCCCCGTTCTCCCCATCTCCCCGTCGCTCTCAACTAGCCAGTTTTCTGATTACTGGACCGATACTCTAGGTGTCTCAACCTGCTACAGAATTTCGAGGAAATTTAATGGCAAAGCAAATTATCATCGCGGAGCAGCATCACATCGCTGCCGTTTTTTCAGAAGATCAAATTCAGGAACTTATCGTTGCCACGGGTAATCAACAGGTTGGTGATATTTATCTGGGTATGGTAGAAAATGTCATACCAGGGATAGATGCGGCATTTGTCAATATTGGAGATGCCGAGCGCAACGGCTTTATTCACGTCACCGATCTCGGACCACTGCGCTTAAGACGAACTGCCGGGGCAATTACCGAACTACTGACACCGCATCAGAAAGTTCTGGTGCAGGTGATGAAAGAGCCAACCGGGAACAAAGGACCCCGACTGACTGGCAATATTACCTTACCAGGGCGTTATCTGGTGCTGATGCCCTATGGACGAGGTGTGAATTTATCCAGGCGCATCAAAGATGACAATGAACGCAGTCGCCTAAGAGCACTGGCAATTCTGATTAAACCCGCTGGCATGGGTTTGCTGGTGCGCACGGAAGCGGAAGGGAAAGCTGAAGAAGCGATCATCGAAGACCTGGAGTCCCTGCAAAAGCAGTGGGAATTGATTCAGCTGGAGGCTAATTCTACTATGCCTCCAGCCCTACTCAACCGGGACGATGATTTTATTCAGCGTGTCTTGCGGGATGTGTACAGTGCGGATGTCAATCGCATTGTGGTAGATTCCAATCCAGGTCTGATCCGAGTCAAACAACAGTTAATGAACTGGAGTGGCGGTCGTTCGCCAGAAGGGGTCTTAATCGACCATCACCGCGAATACCAGCCAATTTTGGACTACTTCCGCATCAATGCCGCAATAAGAGAAGCCCTGAAGCCAAGAGTAGAGCTGCCTTCTGGTGGTTATATCATCATCGAGCCAACAGAAGCATTAACAGTAATCGATGTCAACTCAGGTTCCTTTACCCGTTCAGCAACAGCACGGGAAACAGTTCTCTGGACAAATAGTGAAGCCGCCACAGAAATTGCTCGCCAGTTGCGCCTGCGCAATATTGGTGGCGTGATCATCGTTGACTTTATCGATATGGACTCCCGGCGCGATCAGCTAAAACTGCTGGAACACTTTGATAAAGCTCTAAAAGCAGACAAAGCTAGACCCCAATTTGCCCAACTTTCTGAATTGGGTTTAGTCGAATTGACTCGCAAGCGTCAAGGCAAAAACATCTACGAGTTGTTTGGTCAAAGCTGCCCTACCTGCGCCGGATTGGGGCACTTGGTTCGTCTTCCTGGGGAGTCTGAAGGTGAAGCCTTGCAAGTGCCTACCTTTGCTCCCCCAACAGTGACCTTGAAGTCAATAGAGCAACCCACAGAAGAAAGAGGAATATTCCTAGAATCACCATTAGAGCTTTCTTCTGTCGATCAAAGCCAACAACTCGAATTGCTGCATCATCCCAGTTATCAAGAGCAAGGTGTAGGCACTAGCAACACTCGCCGTCGTCGTCGCCGTCGCTTGGGTGAACTGACAACTAAGGAAGAATCTAGTGGACAAGGCATTGCTGCTAAAGAGCTGGAGCTAGAAACCGAGACTTCTGGAGCAGGAGAATCGAAAAGACTGCCATCTCCCCGTGCTTCAGGACGGGTGGAAGTACCTGTGGAGAGAATTTCGGTAGAAATGACCCCTTTAGAGCAGGAGGTTTATGCGTTGATAGGAATTTCACCACTGATCCGTCTAAATCGAGAGTTCAAAGATCCTAAGTCAGTTGTTGTTTCGGTGAAACTTCCAGGAGAAGCAGATTCAACAGAGGAGCTATCTTCTTCAGCAACATTGAGTAATATCGAAACTGAGACTGGGACTGAACCAGAATCAGATGGGATATCTGATAATGGTCGTCCTTTAATCCGCCGCCGTCGCCGTCGTCCTTCAGCCAAGGAAACTCAAACTTCTGAAGTGTCAGGAACCTAGGTGAGATGTTACCCCCGTTTTAAAACGGGGGCTTGCAGACCACGATACCTGACCAGCCTAAGTCTTCTTGGACTACGTTTTTTGAGTTAAGACACCTACAAATGCGATGCTAGTTTGTCGCCCTGTCGTCAACAGTTAAACATCTGTAGAGAAGTAGGGATTGGTAGCTGGAATGCCGGAAAAACAAACACTGCCAACTTTTGACTGTTCTCAATTACCAGAGTTAACTGGTATAGAGACTTTGGTTGCTGGTGTAGATGAAGTGGGGCGGGGTGCTTTATTTGGTCCAGTAGTGGCAGCGGCGATAGTTTTACCTCTATCAGCGTTGCCACAACTGGCTGAGATAGGGGTGAAAGACAGCAAACAGCTATCTGCTAAACGACGCTCAGAATTGACCCTAGAGATTCAAGGGTTGGCTAAGAGTTGGCAAATCGGTTATGCCACTGTCCGGGAGATCGATCAGATCAATATTTTGCAGGCGTCTTTATTGGCAATGAAGCGGGCTGTGGTTAAGCTGAAGGTGCAGCCAGCAATTTGTTTGGTTGATGGCAACCAACCCCTTCGAGATCTGCCGCTCCCGCAAAAAAACTTAGTCAAGGGAGATGAGCGATCGCCCGTGATTGCTGCTGCTAGCATTATCGCTAAGGTATGGCGAGATGAGCTGATTGTGCGTTTTGCTGGTAAATACCCTGATTATGATTTAGCGACAAATAAAGGTTATGGGACTCAACGACATAGGCTGGCATTGCGGCAACATGGTCCTTCGCCTCAGCACCGGATGTCTTTTCGTCCCTGTCAGGTTTCAGTGAACATTGATAATTGATCGTCGATCACTGATAACTGATCGCTGGTAACTGATTTGACTGACTGGCATTTTGTTGCTCGGTGTTGCTGTTAGCCCACTGGTGATAATCTTTTAATAGCTGGCTGAGTAAGCGTTGCTTTATTCTAAATAAAACGCTCTTGAGCAGTCCATTTCCAGCAACTTCTAGCAATGGCGTTGGCGTGAGCCACAGAGGAGGTGGCAACTCAACTTTGACTTCTAAATCTGCTTTACCCTTAAGATAGGTTTTCCCGTTGCTTTGGCAGGGAGATAACTTCCCCTTGACATTCAGGAAAAAGCGCTCGTTGATGTATTCGATCCCCCGTATTTCGCACTCTTCAGAGTTTAAATATACTGTGCCACTAGCCCCCGCCCAGACTTTGAGTACTACGGCTGGTTGAAAGTGATACATCTCCATAAAGTTCAAAGGACGCATTTTCAGGCGAAAACGCGACTCAGATAGCTGCTCCATCAACTTGGGATCGGCGATCGCCCTTACCAAGCGTTGGGGCTGGCGCAGATAATGTTGAATGGGAACAGCTTCTTCACAAACGGCCATTTCTAAGGATTCTGACGCGGTAAAGCGAGTGTACATAAAAAGAAAAACTCTGATTTGGCTTCTTACTTAATTTTACTTTACATTTCTTAAAGAACTTTTCACAGGACCAAAATTGACTGCGGTATTTTATGGCGATTTCCATTGCACACCTAGGACCAACTGGGACTTATACAGAAACAGCAGGGTTGGCTTATGCTAGTTGGTTAGTCAAAGAAACGGGTCAGGAATCTATGTTATGCCCTTACCCGAGCATTGCCCAGACTTTGCGCTCAGTCGCTCAAGGACAGGCAGAACTGGCAGTTGTACCAGTAGAAAATTCAATTCAAGGGAGTGTGGCGATTACCCTGGATACTCTCTGGCAGTTGGATCGGCTGCAAATTCAACAAGCGCTGGTTTTATCGGTGTCCCATGCCCTGTTGTCCCGAGGAGCGTCAATGGCGGGCATCAAAACTGTTTATTCCCATCCCCAAGCCCTTGCCCAGTGTCAAGGTTGGCTAGAGCAGTTTCTCCCCTGTGCTCAGCTTGTGGCGACCAATTCCACCACGGAGGCGTTGCAGCATATTAACCAAGATCCAACAGCAGGAGCGATCGCTTCCCCAAGGGCATCAAAATTATACAATCTGCCGATTATTGCTTCTGAAATCAACGATTATCCCGATAACTGCACTCGCTTCTGGGTATTGGGTTTGACACCGACTAGGAATGGCACTCACATATCCCTGGCCTTTAGTGTCCCTGCAAATGTTCCCGGAGCATTAGTAAAACCGCTCCAGGTATTTGCCAAGCGAGGCATTAACCTCAGTCGGATTGAGTCTCGCCCGACTAAGCGATCGCTCGGAGAGTATCTCTTCTTTATTGACTTGGAAGGGAATGCTACTCAAGAATCAACTCAAGCAGCTTTAGCCGAATTACCTGCTCACACGGAAGTGCTGAAAATTTTTGGTAATTACAGTATTTTACCTATTCAATCATCAGCATTGGTTAATCTTTAATTCAAGACATCCTTAAGAGCTGTACGAGCAGCCAGATGATTGCGGGTCGAGGTAAGAATTTCTGCTTCTCGTTGCAAGCGAGCAGAGGTATCCTGCATTTCTAAAAGTATCTGCTGTTCTGAAGCCACTCCGTAAAGATTGCCTGCTATCCAATAGGATAATTCAATTGGTAATCTGGGAAGGTCTTCTGGCAGCTCAATTTTCTGGTCAGTTAACTTGGCAGACAGATGAACTACATCGCGCAGTAACTTTTCTACCTCTGTTGCCATCGATCTGAGGTCTTTTACTGGCGAGCAATCTTCAATCCATTCGACTAAACCAACACGATAGGGTTTTTCACGGACGTACTCTAGAACCCGGAACCGCTGTTGCCCCAGAGTTAAAATTTTCATGCGGTCATCGGGCAAACGCTGAAAGTGAATAATTTCAGCGCAGCAGCCAATATTGGCAATTTGACCTTGAGTGGGGTCCACCATCAACACCCCAAAACGGCGATCGTTGGACAGAATCGTGTTCATCATGATTCTGTAGCGAAATTCAAAGATATGTAGGGGAAGAGGACGACCAGGAAATAAAACCACCTCAGGGAGTGGAAACAAGGGAAGTTCTCTTACAGCAATTGAGGAGGATGCCATTTTACTGCGATCGCAATGCTAAACCGTCTCTTTTACTTTAACCGATTTCTAGCCACTGCGATTCCTTAATAACTTTTTAGTCAGAGGCTGGGAACAGGGAACAGGGAACAGGGAACAGGGAACAGGGAGCAGAGGAAGAAAAATATAGAAAATTGATCAAGGGGGTTTTAGAGGTGATCCGACGTGCAGAAATCTTCGATTTCGAGCATCGTCGAGCATCGCAGTGATTGGGAACCCATGGATAAATCCAGGGGCTTGAAATACGGCATGGTTCAAAATAGGGTAACACGCTTAGAGGGGGAGCAGGGGGAGCAGGGGGAGCAGGGGGAGCAGGGGGAGCAGGGGGAGACACCGGAGGAGGGACAAAGTTCTAAAAGTTCCCCAGACTAACACCCCTATGTGTTACCTTGCCACTCTAGATATTGAACCATGCC
>JBFRWF010000337.1:0-3499 GCA_051439465.1 Xenococcaceae cyanobacterium
AAACCTCGTCAGGGTAAGAAGTCAAAAGTCACGCATTCAAAAGTCAAAAGTAAGTGAGAGTCCGCGCAGGCGGACTTGCTTCAAATAGCGTCAGGCTTTAGCCTGTAGGCTTATCCGAGCAGTATTGACACCCATATCACTTATGTTGGGTTTCACTCTCGTTCAACCCAACCTACTTTTTTATAACTAATTTATCGAACATGATATGAGTCATGGCAAATCAAAACATATATAAAATTACCATAACCCTTATCTCCTATTTCCTGTTGCCTTCCTTCGTTGCCTGTTGCCTATTGCCTATTGCCTATTCCCTATTTCCTGTTGCCTGTTGCCTGTTGCCTGTTGCCTTCCTTCGTTGCCTGTTGCCTGTTGCCTGTTGCCTTTTGAATAACGTATCGAGTCAGGGATTCGGAAAGCGCAGACTCCACCACTGATACCAGTCAAACCAGGCAGTTTCTATAGTTTCATAAGCAGACTCTTTTGAGGAATTATTTAAAGGCATTGAAAAATGCGCCCAGAGACAGCGGTTGTCCACAATTTCTGCCTGACTAATTAACCAGGACGCAATCCGAGCCAACCGTACATCATAAAGCAGACTATTGCGCCTAAATTGGTCAGTTGTTACCGTACTATAGCCACGGGGGTTAATACAAGCACTCAGGTAAGCTTGTCCCTGGTAAACAAACATACTATAAAAGCCTACTCCTTTTTGCTCATGTAAAACGTGAAAAAGTTGCCCAGTATAGCTTTTTATGAAACTTTTAAGATTCCCATTGGTATTTACCAAATAGCGCATCTCTATATCTAGGGACAAATTATTCTGGATGTAGCGATAGTATTTTCCAGAAACGTATTTGCCAGAAATATATGCCGGAGGTTTGACAAGTTGACTGTTTACGGAACCAGTTTTCACAAGCTGCCATTGTGGTAAGGGAACCGTCGTCGGAAAAACGAAGGGGGTAACTGTGCTATCTTTTACAGGGGGATAGAGAATGGACTTTCCCAGAACAAAAAGAACACCAGCTAGCTGTAGTCCCAGCAGTGTAATCCGAATCTTTTTCCAAGATATCATCGCCTTTCCCAATCTAAATTATCCTGAGCTTCACCGGTACTGAGACTAGCGCAGATTAACCCTAAAATCAGTACGGCAATCAAAGAAAATATCAGAGATCCATCCCCCAAATGCCAGTATTTAAAGGCTTCTTCATTGGATAGCGCTACCAGAACAGTCATGAGAGCAACCCGCACTCCATTCACCACAAATGCCAGGAGTATAGCTGCAATGGAAAGCAATATCTTTTGCCTCAAGCTAGTGGTTACCATCACTATAAAAATCAATGCCAGTCCCAATAGCTGAAGGATCATTCTGAGTCCTGAACATCCATCATATACCTCTATAGAACCTGTTGGTAAAATTACCAGAACACCCTGGCGAGATACTTCAAATCCCAATAACCACAGAACAAAAGCTGCAAATTTAGCTGTTAACAGAGATAAATCAATAAATAGATAGATTAACTCCCAAGGTAGGGCGAGAAAACCGAAGAGGAGCAACTCCCGCCAATATTGCTTTAATCCCTTAAAACCAGAGGCAACCAAACCCAGACCTAAGATTGAAAAGAAAGGTGAGATGCGCAGGAAAATATCATCGCCAAACAGGTGCAGGCTCTTGACAAGCACCATGGTAATCAGGGATATGCCAAACAAGCTAGAGAAAACATCGCTTTCCAGATTTAAGCGATCGCGCTTCTCCCAGATTAGGTAAGATACAGCCAGCCAAAACAGAAGACTGCCGCTGAGCAGGTCATAGTTTTCGCTCCTCCAAGTTAAATTCAAATGGACGGTAATTAAGCCTGCTGCTAGACTCAACAAACAGAAGGACAATTTTTTAACCAATTTCACCTTCTTCATTTCCAACTTAACTTCAATTATGGCAGGTCTGACTGGCGATCGCTATGCAATCCTCTTTCCTTCCCAACTGCGATCGCCACGGATATCTTTTTGGCTCTCCTCTTCTTAATTCTCTCTAATTGCCATCCTGAGCTAGAGTAGAGATAAAAGGCTGCTTGAGACGTTTTATGAACCTCTTCACCTTGAACCTACCTAGCACCATCAAATTGACTGACGAGCAATTTTTTGATCTTTGTCAGAACAACCACGATTATCAATTTGAGCGCACGGCGTCGGGAGATTTAGTGATTATGCCACCCACAGGCGGCGAGACAGGGAGACGCAATATTAAACTATCTGCTCAATTGGAAATCTGGAGTTCTCAAACGAAGCTAGGTGTTGCCTTTGATTCTTCAACCTGTTTTAAGCTGCCGAATGGAGCGGATCGTTCTCCTGATGCCGCTTGGATAAAGCGCGATCGCTGGGATGCCTTAACTGCTGAACAAAAGTTCAAATTTCCACCTATTTGTCCTGATTTTGTGGTGGAATTGCATTCGCCAACTGATACTCGGAGTAAGCTACAAGAGAAAATGGTGGAATATTGGGACAATGGTGCGAGGTTAGGTTGGTTAATTGATCCCCAAACTCGGCGAGTGGAAGTTTATCGTCCTCATCAAGAGGTGGAGATTCTCGAAGATCCGGCAACGCTGTCAGGAGAAGAGGTATTAAGGGGATTTGTGTTAGATTTAGAGCCGATAATGTATCTTGATTGAGGAAATCTGAAAAAGGCGATCGCACAATAAAATACAAGTTAGCAATCAGAGTCATATTAACATTGAGGGGATAACATGGCAGTTGAACGCTGGACAGACGAAATGCTTGATGAGTTAGCTTCAAACGTCGAGCGGGTAAACGATAGTGTGGAGAGCTTGAGAATAACAGCTCAAGCATTGCTACAAGTCGCAGCTCAAAATCAGCGGGATATGGAATTAGCTAAACAAGAGATAGAATTAGTTAAACAAGACATAGAATTAGTTAAACAACGCCAAGCAGAAACAGATCAAAGGTTTAATGTCTTGCTGGAAGAATTACGCTATTTGATTCGAGGAAATCAAGGAGATTAGAGCGTACACTAACATTTTTTCTGTAAGCTCTGCGATCGCCACTTTTTACCAGAGAGGTGATTATGTAGGGGCGTATGGCATACGCCCAATCTCTATTTTTAATTGGCGAGGTTTGGGTGCAAGCCTTGCACCCCTACAAACCCCTCACCCCCATCTCCATCACTACCAATTCAGGTGCGATCGCCCTTCAATCCTCTACTAATGCCAAAAGCGATCGCCCCCTCATCCCCATCTCCATCACTACCAGCTCAGGTACGAATCACTCTCTAACCCTCCACTAATACTAAAAGCGATCGCATCCTAATCCCCATCTTCATAAGTGCGATCGCCCTTTAATATCATGTTCGATAAATTAGTTATAAAAAAGTAGGTTGGGTTGAACGAGAGTGAAACCCAACATAAGTGATATGGGTGTTGGGTTAGGCTTCGCCGCTCTTCGAGTTCGTTGCCTCAACCCAACCTACACAAATGTCTTTTTTTATAAG
>JBFRWF010000338.1:0-26075 GCA_051439465.1 Xenococcaceae cyanobacterium
CAACTAAGTTTATTTAATTTACTCCGAGTGGGAGACGGGGTAACTCGACTCCAGAATCTAAGGGCATAATCTTTGATTTGCCCTTAGAGGTTCAATGGACTGTTACTGCTATTTTTTTGCCAACCGATAGACATCACCAGATAGCGATCGCTATCTCGGTCAAAAACTGTCTCGTTCTGAATATCTGCATTAGCATAGCCTCTTAGTAGGGTGGGCCGTGGAGATGAGTGGTATTGATGGGGGAAGTTCTGGGTAAACTCTGCCCACCAAAGATTTTGTCTGGTGGGCATTGCCCATTCAATTTTTGAGTAATGTTTCCAGATTTCCCTTGCCAATGCCCACCCTACAAGATCGGCGATCACTGGCAAGGGGCGATCACAGCGGTGACTTATTATTTTTCGGATAGCCTCTTAGTAGGGTGGGCAGGGGAGATGAGTGGTATTAATGCGGGAAGTTCTGGGTAAACCCTGCCCAGCAAAGATTTTGTCTGGTGGGCATTGCCCATTCAATTTTTGAGTAATGTTTCCAGATTTCCCTTGCCAATGCCCACCCTACAAGATCGGCGATCACTATTTGCCATAAAGCTTCTTAGTTACCGACTGTTTTATCGTAGCAGTAAACTCCGATCAAGGAAAGAAGAGAAAAAAAGTCTGAAGTCTCCCGTATATTTAGGACTAAGAACCTATCCAAAAAGTTACTCTATGGGCTTTTGTCGGGGCGAGTAAGATCGAAAAATCAGGCATCTAACCGATAAATGTTGTTTAAAAACAGCCCTCAGTTACCTAATTTTGATGATGATATAAATTTAGCAAAACTTCACTTTAAAGAGCTTGCACAAAGCTATAAAACAGAATAGGAGGCATTTGTTGGTTGGAGCTGCAAACCATTTCAGGCAAATGCTGACAGAATTCGCCAAACTGCCCCTGTACTTGGATGCCGAGCGGCTGGCTCAGGAGATATCCCAATTTAGGGAATCGGATTGGACATCCCATCCCACTGGATTTGAGGGGAACTCAGCCATTATTCTCGTCTCGGTAGGAGGAGGGATCAATGATGAATTTGCCATCTCTGGGCAAATGCAGCCCACCTCCTTTCTCCGGCGCTGTCCCTACCTACAACAGTTCATGCAGGCAATAGCTGCTCCTATCTCCCGCAGTCGTTTGATGCGCCTCGCACCTGGGGCGGAAGTGCCCCTGCACAAAGACACCTACTATCACTGGTATCAATTATAATTATTGACTAAGACAAGGGCGATCTAAACAGATGTCCAAGAAAGAATGGAAGACAGATGAAGACAGGAAGATTTATCAACTCTTGGTTCACAAGAATCTAATTGGCTGGGTTATTGAAAAGTTGTATGAACAAGGTATACCTTCGCAAAGGACTAGAAACGATGACGAAAAAGGGGATATATTAATTATTAATCAAGAAGATATTCCTAAGGTCAAAGAAACGATCTGCAATTTGCATAAGCAGTTTATGGATAAATCATTGAAGATATTAAAAATCAAAGAAGCAGATACAAAGAGTATAGGCGATCTGCCACATATTGAGGTTAAAAGCAGTTACCTATATGGAGCTGAAGTAGATAAGATTATAGGCAAAAAGACTGTAATAGCGGTTGTAACTTCAGAGAAAATATCTAAACCCGGTAAGATCAAACTTGAGAAAGCAGGGATAGCTTTTGCAGAAAATATACCGAAAAGCGAGTTCATGAAAATTTAGTTTCAGGAGAAAAAATGATGTTAAATATAAATTTTATTTCCGAAGATGGGAGGAAAATGACTAGTGTAGAATTGGCAGCCGATTTATTAGAATGGCTGGTCAAATCTGATTTTTACAAAATTGGTAAGTCTGTTCCCAGGAAAATTCGCATAGATGGAGAAGAAGAGAATTTACTTTTAGTTCAGTTAAGCAAAGGTAATCGCAAAAAACTAAGTAAATTCTTTCTAGAACCAATTATTCAGGAAAGTGATATTGTCCTCACCAAGCTTGGAGATTATCCTTCTAAACAAGAATATCAAGAGGCGACTTACCGTCTAAGAAAATTACTTCAGTTGCGTAAGTGTGTAGAGAATGAAGATTATTACTATCTCCAGAGGGTATAGAGGTATTACCTTTGAAGAACGTGAGTTCGACAGACTGGACAAGGCTGAAAAAGTTGAAGAACATTTGCCAGATCGAACACTCCCATCATCGTAGCATCTTCAATTTCCTGGTCAATCTACTTATAAACTAAATAATCTCACTGTATAATCCTATTTTCAAGCATTTAATTTCTCCCCCGCTCCCCGCTCCCTGCATCGGGTGCAGTCTCAACCAGAAAGTTTGTGATCTACTGATTTTGTGTGGTGGGCATTGCCCATTCAATTTTTGAGTAATGTTTCCAAATTTCCCTTGCCAATGCCCACCCTACAAGATCTGAAGAATTTGAGCGATGAACTGCTGCATCCGCTGGTAGTGGGAGCCTTTCCAATAGATTTGGTCACATTCGGAGCAGATGCGAAATTCATCATAGTATTGCCTGGTTTTGGGTGGCAGGCGATCGCTGATAATTTCCTTGGCAACTGCTTCTGTCAAACCATTGCAGCGCAGACACCGTTGAAAAGGGCTTATCTGTCTGAATAAATCAAAGCGTCGCAGAACCTCAACTAACTGTTGCCAAGAGTTAGTTTCCCGTACGCAATAGCCGTGAGTCACCACGCTGCGCTTCAGCAAGCCGCGATCGCGGGTGAGTAAAATCCGCCCATCCCTGCTTGAGATGTGGGCTAACTCTTCATCTTGGTAATCATTCCGATACAGTGCATCAAAGCCCAGGATGCGCAGATAGGTCGCCAGCTTACCCAGATGGGTATCCAAGACAAAGCGAGGAATGCGCAGAGGTCGAGGTCGCACGCGCAGGAGAGGGGTGATATCAATGGATTCAAAGATAGGATAGACACTGATCCAGTCACCGTCCTGAACAAGGTAGGAGAAATCAACCGACTCACTATTCGCCAAGATCAGATCGACTTCGGTATGAGGCACACCCAACGCTTCGATCATGTCTTTGATCGACGCGCTATCCTTAAAGCGATGGGCGAAGGCAACCTTTCTTCTGCTTGGCGGCAGAAAATCGTTGAGTTCTGCATAGAATCGAAAAAAGGCTTGATGCATAGCGTATCCGTTTCAGTTATTCAGTCCAGCCGCAGCCAGGGATAGCGTTGTAAATCCTCGCTCCTCCAGAAGGACAGTCCAGCCCATTGACCCATCGTTTCCACGACTATAATGGCATCTGGGTTCTCAAAAGTGATGTGTCCGGGGGTTCCAGCTTGCTCCAGAGCCTCTAGGAGAACTGTGTCAAGAAAACGCTCCTCATTCGAGCTAGAGAGACGCCCTTTGAAGCCGCGACGGTGCATTCGCACGTGAAAACCCTTGCTCGCCAGTTGGGGCACCCATAGCAAAACGACCTCCCTTGCCTTCGCCTCAAATTCCTCGGGCGACTGAAAGGTAAATGTATCGGTAACGGGTACAACGCGGGCTACGCTAGCAAGCAGATCGGGGTTGTTTGATACCCACTCCTGCAGGGTTTCAAGAAATCGGTCAATATTACTGACTTTCATGGCCAGAACGTTGAAAAAGCCCGTCTGGCTGACTGCTCCAAACCCTTGAAGCACCTTAAAGGCTTTTTTAAAGCCGCGCTCATGAAGACTAACCACTACATTCGGGTCATGCATCTTGCTTCTCCCGGATCTCTCCCTATTTGTCAAATCACCGAACCCACTGAATATTTCAGCCGTTTATCTCCTGATACCAGCTTAAGACAATTCCAAGATCATCCAATTGGTAGATGAAAAACCTTTTTGCCTTTAATAATTGATAAATATGTGAACAATTGTCATAATTAGATGAACAAGCTTTTCGGTTTTTGATAAACTAAATATAGGGTGTAGGCAAGAGTGTTTGACTTGCCAACTACCCTCTGCCAGACATTTGCCCTCCCTAACAGAGGTTTGTGTCTGGACTTCGTCAGAACTCCCAGCACTTCAAGAGTGTCTGGCGAAGGCTAGCTTGTGGAAAGTAAGCTGTGAATATTGGAGGCAATGACTATGTCTATTATTCATCGAGATCCTTTCCGAGAAATTGAGCGTTGGGATCCTTTCCGGGAGATAGAAAGCGTGCAACGGGAAATAAACCGCCTGTTTGAGCGGTTAATGCCAAGGGGCGATGGCGGTCTCACCGGAATTGACTTTATGCCTTCTGTAGAAATGGAGGACGCTCCCGAGGAAGTTCGCCTCAAACTAGAAGTTCCGGGACTGGAAGCTAAGGATATTGATATTGAAGTCACTGAAACATCCGTTTCCATCAGCGGCGAACGCCAGTCTGAAACTAAGGCTGAAGAAAAAGGCATTGTGCGCTCCGAATTCCACTACGGTAAATTTGAACGGGTCATTAAATTACCTGCCCACATTCAAAACAACAAGGTGGAAGCAGAATACAAAAATGGCATTCTGAAACTCACCCTGCCCAAAGTTGAAGAAGAGAAGCACAAAACTGTCAAAGTTGAGGTGGCTGAAGTCAGTTAAGTACCTGGACATAAATTTTGTTAACTGTGTTAAGAAGTGTGAAGACACTGAATCCCCTTCTGTTCCCTGTTGCGCCCAGCCTCCAACGTCGACGCTGGGCGCACCATTCCCTGTTCCCTTGCCTCAATAGTTAACTTTTTAGTTATTTGAGTTCTCATTCGGGAGGAAAGCTATGATTCATGTTGTGCGTCGCTCTCAAATGATTGGTCTGACAGCGATGGATGGCTCTACAGCATTGCGTCTTGGTCAAACGGAGGAGGTTTGGCTAGATGAGTGGGGGCGGGTTACTTATCTGTCAGGCGATCAGGGATATCTACCTCTGGAGCAAGTCTTTGTGGTGGGGCCAGATGCAGTGTTGAGCTATAGCAGCACAGTGGTTGAGCCTCCAGGGAATCTCCGTCGCCTCCACCAGCTTGCCGTTCAGTCTACCCTGGGAGAGCCTCTGGGGTGGGTGGAGGATTTTCTCTTTGATTGGCAAACTGGGGAGATTGCTGCTTACATTCTGGGCGGGGAAATTGCTGCTCCCTTTGGTGGACGGGCAGTCATGTATCCAGAAGATATAGAGGCGATCGATGTGGAAGGGGTGATTGTGAAGGAAAAAGCTAAAGATCGGCTCAAAAGCGAGTCCGAGGGACTCAAGGGTTTCCTGAGCGAGAAATCTCAAGGGGTTAAAAACTTAGTGAGGACGATTGGCGATCGCCTGCACAGCATCGTTTCTCCAGAGGATAAACCCGAAGTTGTCCGCGTCAAAATCAAAGAAGTAAGCGACGAACTAGCATCATCCAGTAAACACGATCGCCATACTCTCAAAGAAGCTACAGATTTTCTCCAAGAGCAATGGGAGAGTTTGCAGCAAAGTATTAGTCGTGGAGGAAGTCGAGCTAAAGCTGCTCTCGATGCTGCCTGGAGAGAACTCACAAAACCTTGACTTTCTCCCGCCGCTCACCCGACGGGGAATCACTAAGTTAATTTTTGTAACGCAACCAATCATCAAATTGTTCTATGAAAAGCGTTCTAAAATCCGAGCAAATTTTCCCCAGAATGGTGGAGTTGAGAAGAACCATCCACCGCCACCCTGAGCTTGCCTTCGAGGAGGAGAAGACCGCAGCAGTGATTATGGATGAACTGCGGCGGCTGGACATCCCCTTTGAGTATGGCGGGGTAGGTGGCGGGGTAGTAGGCAGGATAGAGGGTGGGGGGAAAGAAGCACCGATAGTTGCTTTGAGGGCTGATATGGATGCCCTCCCCGGAGAAGAAAATACTGGGCTTCCTTTCGCCTCCCAAAACAAGAGCAAGATGCACGCCTGCGGTCATGACGGTCACATGGCAATGGTTCTGGGTGCTGCGGCTTTGCTGAAGGCTAACCCGCCTGAGGGAAATGTGGTTTTAATCTTTCAGCCAGCAGAAGAGAAGGGAGGCGGAGCCAGGGTAATGATCTCCTCAGGTGCCCTAGAAGGCGTAAGAGCCATCTTTGGGGGTCACGTGACCCGCCATTACAAGGTGGGGGAGGTCATGGTCGCCAGTGGTACGATAACTGCCCATTCAGATGGCTTTACCATCAAGGTGAAGGGGCGAGGGGGGCACGGAGCAAGACCCCATGAAGCTGTGGATGCGGTGGTAATTACAGGCTTGCTGATCGTGGCAGTTCAGACTCTGGTCTCCAGGGAGATCAACCCGGCTCATCCTTCGGTGGTCACCATTGGCAAGGTGGAGGCAGGCAGTGCCAGCAACGTCATCGCCGAGGAAGCCAACCTTTATGGCACCATCAGGACGACGACCCCGGAGTCGAGAAAACACATCACCGATGGATTGAAGCGGATAGCCAAGGCTATCGGAGAACTCCACAATGCCAGCGTTCAGGTAGAGATCAGGGAGGGATACCCACCCGTTGTCAATACCGAGAGGGAAGCCGAAATAGCACGGCGGGCAGTGCTCAAGGCGTTGGGTGAGGAGGGATTGGTAGCCATGGACCAACCCAGCATGGGGTCGGAGGATTTTTCTTACTACTTGTTGCAGGTTCCAGGCTGCTATGTAAGGTTTGGTGCTCGCCGGGAGGGGTGGGAAAACATCCCCCTCCACAGTCCTTCCTTTGACTTTGACGAAGAGGCTATGAAGGTTGGTGCCGCGTTCTTCGACCAGGTAGTGAGAGAGGCAATTAAGGAATACAGATCTTCTTTTTATCTAAGTCGGACATAAATTTTGTCCCCTGAGTTAAGAAATGTAAACAGCCTCAATGCTTTACTGTTGCCTATTCCCTATTCCCTATTCCCTATTGCCTGTTCCCTATTCCCTGTTCCCTATTCCCTGTTGCCTGTTGCCTTGTCCTCACAGTTAACTTTAATTGTGTCCAACTACTTATCAACCTGTAACAAAACCTCTTAAAATTAGCAGGTTTTGCAATCTAGATAAGGCATCGGTGACACCAGCAGGTTTTTTTGAGAGATATTTTTCGTCTAAACCAAGCAGGAAGGGGGTGATTCGGTATGAAATTCAAAGGTTCCCCTAACTCATCTATAGGAATGGAGATAGAGTTTCAACTTCTCGACCCCGACACCCTAGACTTGGTGGATGGGATCTTACCCCTTATGGAATGCTATCCCAAGCATCCCTTTATCAAGCCAGAGTATAACCAGGCTACAGTGGAAATAAACTCGAAGGTATGTTCGGATATCAAGGAGTTGGAGGCACACATTTTCTCCGTCCTCACAACCCTGCAAGGGAGATGTCAGGGCCTGGGAATGACCCTCTGTGGTGCCGGAACCCATCCTTTCTGCAATCGCCTCGTTGCCATGACCCCTCTTCCAAGACATCTGGTACAGTACGATATGGCAAGCTTTCTGGCGCATTGGGTGACTTTTGCCCTCCACGTTCATGTCGGCATGCCGTCAGGAGACAAGGCTGTTGAGATCCTGGGCAGGCTCAAGCCATACCTTCCAGTCCTGCTGGCCCTGTCTGCTAGTTCGCCTTTCTGGTGGGGTTATGATACTGGTTATGCCTCCTTTCGCCAGCGACTTCTGGCGAGCAGGCAGACTTATGGCATCCCACCAACCTTTAATACCTGGAAGGATTTTACTGATTTCTTTGAAAGCACCAGGCATGCCAGGATTTTTAACACCATCCGCGATATACACTGGGATCTGCGTCTTCAACCCTATCTAGGAACCCTTGAGGTCAGGTTAATGGATGCTCAACCGACCATTAAAGAGGCGCTCATGCTGGCTGCTTTTGTCCATACCTTAATTGTCTACCTCCAGCACTGCCCTGAAGGAGAGGAAACAGGATTCGTTTTAACACCGCGCCATTGGTGGATTGAGAAGGAGAACTACTTCCGGGCTTCTCGCCTGGGTTTAGATGCCAACTATATAGAAGATGATCGCGGTAACAGTAGGCCGATTAAAAAAGTAATAGAGGATATATTGGATGCGGTGGGAATCACTGCCGATCGCCTGGGAGAAAGGGAGTATCTGAAACTTCTGGAAAAACGCCTCGAAGGCGGTCCGAGCTATCTTCGTCAGCGAAGGGTTGTTCAAGAAATCGGTTCTTTGAAAGAGGTGGTTGCTTCTCTGATTAGGGAACTGAAGGAGGAGATGTTGCCAAAGTTTCTGGTGCAAAAACAGGAGATATTCTCTTGGTGGAGTAGTAGTAGAAGAGAAAACTATGATTGCATGGTGAAGACAGCGGGGGAGCAGGAGAGCAGGGAAGAGGGATTGAAGGTTTTTTCTCCTGACCTTGAATATGCAAATTAAATGCACATTAGCTTAACAGTAGAAAAATTTCTTGCTGAACATTGTTGAACTTGGGTATATACTTTGATATGATCGGAGTGTCCCTAAGTTATGGATATCAGAAGCGGCAAAATTAAAATTATTAGTTGCCAAGCTGATAGGTAGTTTATCAATTTCAAGCTTGATATTCAGCCTGTAGACACAGAGAAGGTAAGAGTTGCAGTCGAAGTAGACCTTGGAGTAAAAGCACTGGCTACTCTATCTACGGTCGAGATTGCTGTTGGGGCTAAGTCTTATCCCAACACAGAAAGCAAGCTTAAAAAATTACAGCGATCGCTCTCCAGAAAGGTTAGAAGATCCAATAACTTCAGAAAGGCAGTAGTCAAGGTAGCCAGATTACACAGAAGAATAGCCAACATAAGACAAGATACGCTCCGCAAGCTGACTTCTCTGTTAGCCAAAAATCACGACATTATAGGCATTGAGAATTCAAACGCATCTGGGATGATGGCTAATCACTGTTTAGCTAAAGCTATTCAGAATATGGGCTTTTTGAATTCAAGCGGCAGTGGCATCGCGTATTCTTCAAGAAGATTACCAGAGGAGGCTGATATGGAAAGCTTCGATTATGTGATTCTGGGAGCCGGGTTAGGTGGACTTTCAGCCGCAGCCTGTTTGACTCGGCAAGGAAACCGGGTGGCTGTCCTGGAACAACACTACTTGCCTGGTGGATGTTGCCACACCTTTGACTACGGTGAATACAGCTTCTGTGCCGATGTACATTATATTTCACGATGCGGTTCCGGGCAGACGATCACTCAGTTTCTCAACTACATTGAACGAGATATCCCCTTTAACAGCCTCGATCCCGACTGTATCGACCGGGTGATCGCACCAGAGGTTGATTTTCGGATTCCCTTGGGATGGGAAAACTTCCGCACCCGTTTACTCTCAACCTTCCCAGAGGAAGCAGGCTCGATTAACCACTATTGTGATGAGATTAAAAAGGTCCATCAGGAAGTACGCAGCCTAGTGCAGGAAATACACTGGTTTGATCGCAAGTGGTCAGACTGGTTGAAGCTGCCGAAATACTGGCATCTGTTTTTAAGGCAGAACTGGACCTTGCAGAACCTCTACGATCATGTCGGACTATCCCCTAAACTGCAAGCCTTGTTAGCGGGGCAAAGTGGGGATTATGCCCTGCCGCCAAAGGAAATAGCACTGATCACCCATACTTCTCTAGTCTGGGACTATTCGGAAGGAGCTTATTATCCTAAGTATCACTTCAAGCACTTTGTTGACACGATTGTGGAAGCAATTACAGCGGGTGGCGGTGTGGTGATGTACTCGACCCCAGTTGAAAACATTGAAGTCAAAAAGGGCAAAGTGCAAGGCGTGAGGGCAGGGGGTAAAACCTATCAAGCCAGTAAAGCTTACATCAACGACCTGGATCCAAAATTAATGGTTCAGTTAATGCATGAAGACGCTGAGGCTTTAAGTAAATCAGAGCGAAAGCGTCTCACCAGTTATGAATACTCAGCCAGCGCCTTTAATATTTACCTGGGGTTAGATCGTGAGTTTGACCCCCAAAGCTACGGCATTGGCAATTGGAATGTCTGGTATTATCCGAACGGCGACCTAAATCAAGCCTATCAACAACAACTGGAAGGCAATCTGAGCCACCCGTGGATTTTCCTGTCCTGTCCAACCATGAAATCTCACGAACCAGGGATGGCTCCTAACGGTAACCACGTTTTAGAAATTGCCACTGTCTGTCCTTATGAACCCTTTAAGCAACTGCATGAAACAGACTCCAAAGCTTACAAAGCCAAAAAACGGGAAGTCTATAAAGAGATTATGACCAGTGTGCGGGATTTGATTCCGGATGTGGATGCCTACGCCCGCATGAAAGTATATGGCACTCCCACTACCAGTGAATACTATCTGGGACAACCCCAGGGAAACATTTACGGTGCCAAACTGATACCCAAACAGGTCGGATTGAATCGCCTGGGATATCGCACTGAATTGCCTAACCTTTTCTTGGTGGGAGCAACTGCAGGCTATCCTAGCGTACCGGGTGTGATTGCTAATGGCATGGATGTGATTGAACTGATCACCGGTCAATCTATCCGTGTCAGAATCAAAACACCTGAACTGCTAGTTAAAAGTTAGAAGCTCCAACAGTGAGGAAAAATCATGGTCTTCAAAAAAATTATGGTTGCTCTGGATCGCTCACCCCAAGCGCCAGTAGTGTTTGAACAAGCTCTAGAGCTAGCCAAAATAAAGGGGGGCAACCTGATGGTATTTCACTGTCTGAAGTGGGAGACATCCGAACCAGTTCGCCCTTTTATCGGTATTGGGACATTAGCAGACGTCAATATGTATGGCGACTTGCAGAAACTCCGCCATGAAAGTCTGCAAAAGGATGTGGAGCAAGTCCGAGGTTGGCTACAGAACTACTGCCAGCAGGCAGCATCAAAGGGTATTTCTGGAGAATGTGATTGCAGGGTGGGGGCTCCAGGTTCATGGATTTGCGATCGAGCCCGAAACTGGGGCGCGGATTTAATTGTTATTGGTCGTCGAGGTCATGGGGGATTATCGGAACTGTTGTTAGGGAGTGTCAGTAACTATGTGGTTCATCATGCTTCTTGTTCAGTTTTGGTAGTTCAAGGAATAGAAGAGCCAACAATTGATATGTCAACTGCAGATACTCAAGAAAAAATAAGTTGATCAAACTCTCTCTCGAACTCGGACAAAGTAGTCGCATCGATGCCGAAGCGGGCACGACTGACAGCGAGGCTTTCTAGCTGTACAGATTGCGGCTCCAAAATCGATCAGTGCCAGATTCCAAACTCTAACGTTAGTTTTAGGAGCAGCCTGTTGCGCGGCTTCCCAGAGGCGACGGTCTCGCGATTTCACCCGACGCTCGCCTCTCAACCCAAAAAAGCGCTCTAGGATGCGGGCTACATTGGTATCTAGAACGGCAACAGGCTGGTCAAAGGCATTGGCACAGATAGACCGAGCAGTATATTTTCCCACTCCGGGCAGCGATCGCAGCTTTTCTTCGCTGCTAGGAATTTTCCCACCATATGCTGGCTCTTCAAGGAGCAGACGCATCGACTGGTGCAACCTGAATGCTCTGTAGTGGAGTCCAAGGGGTTTCAACAGCTCGGCAATTTCGGAAACGGAAGCTCCAGCTAAAGCGCTCAGAGTGGGATATTTCTTGATAAACTTCTGATAGAAGGGAACCACTTTCGGCGCATTGGTCTTCTGGAGGAGGATTTCAGCCACCAAGATTGCATAGGGGTCTTTGGTTCGACGCCAGGGGAAATCCCTCAAGTTGTTTTTTGCCCAAGCCTTGATTCGGCGGCGAAACCACTTGAGATTGTACTTATTGAAGTATTTTGGCTCAGAATGGGTGTGCAATTGCAAGTTGTTTTTGGTCAATTCATCTTCGGTCTAGCCGCAGTGGCTCAGTTTGCTGCTACTGCGCTCTTTGGGCTGGGACAGTTTGCCACTGGGTATGTTGCCGTCGGTCAATTTACCTTGGGTTACCATTCACTGGCAACCGTGGGATTGGCGAAATATCATTGGAGTATGGGGACTCAGAGGAAAAATACCGATGCTGTCATGATTGTACCCATCAATAAAAGGATTAAGCTGCCATCTCCTAATGAACGAGGTAGCGTGTCTCTGGAGTCGGCTTTGTCTCAACGGCGGTCGGTCAGAGAATTTTCCGAGCGGGAATTAACTAAAGAAGAAATCGGTCAAATTCTGTGGGCTGCACAGGGAATTACCAACTCTTTAGAAGGATTCCGAACCGCACCCTCTGCGGGGGCTCTTTATCCTTTAGAAGTTTACGTGGCAAATAAAGCAGGCTTTTTTCACTACCGCCCTCAAGACCACACGGTAGTTCGGAAAAGCCATGAAGATGTCCGCCGACAATTAAGACAAGCCGCCTTAGATCAAATGCCCGTAGAAGAAGCGCCGTGCGTGTTTGTCATCACTGGGATTTATGAGCGCACTACAGGAAAGTATGGTGAACGAGGGATTCGCTATGTACACATGGAAGCAGGGCACGTCGCCCAGAATATGCTATTGCAAGCTGTGAGTTTAGGATTGAGTGGGGTATCGGTTGGTGCGTTTTCTGATCGCGAAGTTGCTCAAATTTTGAACTTGAGAGAACGGGAAAAGCCTCTCTATCTAATTCCAGTGGGGCAACCCCGAATTGATTAATGGGTGCTATAGCAGTCCTATAAAGGGTTGTGAATCAAAACGCTATTCAAAAGGCAATAGGCAACAGGCAACGAAGGAAGGCAACAGGCAACAGGCAACAGGCAACAGGCAACAGGAAATAGGGAATAGGGAATAGGCCATAGGGAATAGGCAACAGGGGGTAAGGGTTCTGGCCGTTTTATATATGTTTTTATTTTTCACGACTCATTTAGGACTACTATATTGCCCTGATTGGCAGTGGCGATCGCCCCTGCATCTATTCTTATTTTCCCCCCTATTGTGTTGATTAATTAGTCAAGTATTGGCCAGGTCAACAGCCTGAGTATTTTTCTTTAACGCCCAAGCCTTTGTAATAACTTCTCCCGTTGTTGTCGAGCTATCTCGTGGTCAGGGTTAATTCTTAAGACTTGCTCATAAGACTCTAAAGCTTTTTCGTAATCTTCTATTTTTTCCAAAACCCAGCCTTGGTTATACCAAGCGTTAGCATAATTGGGATTAATAGCAATAGCTTTGGCAAAAGATTCAATGGCTTCATTGTATCTTTCTAAATTGAATAGGACTATACCTCGGTTATACCAAGTCAGAGAAAGATTAGAATCAATAGTAATGGCTCGATCAAAAGAGGATAGCGCTTCAGAGTATCTTTCTAAATTTCCTAGGATATTACCTCTGTTAGTCCAAGCCTTACCTTGGTTAGGATCAATAGCAATAGCTCGGTCATAAGATTCAATCGCCTCATTGTTCCTTTCTAATTTTCCTAGGGCTACACCTCGGTTATACCAAATAATAGCATTATTGGGATTGATAGCAATAGCTCGCTCGCAAGCTTCCAAAGCTTCCTGTCCAATCAGTTCACCACAACGCTCAGCCCAGTAATCGAAGTCCGACGTCCCTTGAGCCAGTAACTCAGTAGCAGTAACATTGGGAGAGTACAGTCCAACCGCAATAGCAGTGGTGATGTTCAACCAGGTGAGTGATAATTTCATGTAGGTAACCAAAATATTCATAAAAGTTAGATTAGCGCGTTATAGCACAGCGTGGTGAAGATTTTATGCTTTTTGATTCACAACCCTTTATAAGACTACTCTAGAGCCTATCCTTTACCCACAACTCCTGAAACTGTTTCCTAGAGAGGCTTATAGCATCCGAAATCTAGGTCTATTTTTGGCGATCGCCCTCTCTTTTTAGCGATCGCCCCGAATTGGTTCGACCGCACCCCATACCTAAAGGTAGGGGCTTGATACCTTATTTTTTTTTGGTCACCCAAGTCCAACCAACTTTTCGCTCAGCTCCCACAGGCGCTGAGCTTTGTCATCATCGCCTGCTTCGTCCGAGACCTCTTGAACAAACGACTTGCCATCTTTCTTCTGTCTATTCCCCCAGCTCCAATAGACACCGGATTGGCTGTATTCTGGAGCGGCAACCACTGCTGCGACCCTCTGACCAGCTAGTTCCTCGGACACGAATCCCCCTGTGATGTACTTCTGGAAGAGTGGGAAAAGCTTCTGAAATAGGGGATAGTGATTTCGGAATAGGGCCGTTGTTGCCACACACCCAGGATAAAGAGAGCTGAAGGTAATACCGGTTTCCGAGTGATAGCGCCGATGCAGCTCCCTCATGGTCAGCACGTTGCAGACTTTGCTGTCCTTATAAGCTTTGACGGGGTTAAACTTTTTGCCGTCGATCATCGAGTGAGGCTTTTTAAATCCTTCTTCAAAGCCCTTCAGCTCGCCCAAGTCCGGACGCGGTGGAATTTTGCCGCCCAACTCCTTCGGGTTGTGCGTTACGGTTCCCAAAATGACGAGCCTCGGCTCCGCAGACTGTGAGTTCTTCAAATCCTCCAGCATGAGGTTACACAAGAGGAAATGTCCAAGGTGATTTGTGGCAACGCTCAATTCATATCCGTCTACACTGAACCTCGGCTCTTTTAATAAAGGCATATACACTGCGGCGTTGCACACCAAAGCATCCAGGGACCTGCCGGTTGCCCTGAATTCCTTCACAAACTTTCGGACACTCTCTAGGGAGGCTAAGTCGAGATGAATTATTGTATAGCTGTCCTGCGGCATTCCCACAGTTTGGGCAGCTCTTTCCGTCTTCGATAAGTCCCGACAGGCCATCACTATATGCCATTGCCCCGTTTGGGCAAGAGCTTTCGCGGCTTGCAAACCAACCCCCGAGGAGGCACCTGTGATCGCGACCGTTGACTTCCGATGTTGTTCCATTATGTCCAGACTCCATTGACTTTGTTGAAATGGTACTCGGATAAGATTGACTGTCTCCAGGATCTCACACCTGGATAGACTATTTAGACAAGAGAAAAAAGTGCGATCGCTCCGGTGTAGGGTGGGCATTTCCTATGGAATCTTCAAACAATTTTGGACGGGAGAAGAAATGCCCACCATACCCATTAAGCTAGGGGAAAACTTGGTTTGGTGGGCATTGGCTCATTGGTAAAGTTAAATTCCACCAACTTCTGGAGATGCCATGCCCACCCTACGTTAATTGTTACTGATCTGATTTGCCCAGTGCGATCGCTCCGGTGTAGGGTGGGCATTTCCCATGGAATCTTCAAACAATTTTGGGCGGGAGTAAGGAATGGCCACCATACCCATTAAGGTAGGGGAAAACTTGGTTTGGTGGGCATTGGCTTATTGCTGGAGTTAAATTCCACCAACTTCTGAAGATGCCATGCCCACCCTACGTTAATTGTTACTGATCTGATCCCTCCAGTGCGATCGCTCCGGTGTAGGGTGGGCATTTCCCATGGAATCTTCAAACAATTTTGGGCGGGAGAAGGGATGCCCACCATACCCATTAAGGTAGGGGAAAAGTTGGTTTGGTGGGCATTGGCTCATTGCTGAAGTTAAATTCCACCAACTTCTGGAGATGCCATGCCCACCCTACATTAATTGTTACTGATCTGATCCCCCCAGTGGCAGCAATGAGGTGATCAAGCAGGCGATCGCTGGTGGCTTGGGGATTTCAGTGTTATCTAAGCAACAACTTTTTAACTCTCAAGAATCATTGGATATTTTTTTGACAAATTCCTGATGTTCTTCTGTGGCAATTCCCTGCTGTAATATTTCTAATACTTTCGCTAATTTTCCCTCTAATAATGATTTTACATCTAACCAGAAACCAGAATAAATCTCGCTTTTAATGATTCCATTTTTATTGGGGTATAGCTTAATATATTTACCTTCTTTTAACCTAAACCAATCAAAATCACTGTCATACACTCGCCAAACTAAATATTCTTGAACTTGATTTCGTCGATAGGCTTTAAGTTTATCATGCAAGTCAATAGAAACCGTGCTGGCAGCAATTTCAACTATTAATTCCGGCGCACCTTCTACATAACCATCCTCACTAATGGTTGATTGTCCCCCTTTTTCAATTCTCAGTAAAGCATCAGGTTGAGGTTCATTTTCTGCATCAAGGCGTACTGTAGCATTATCTCCCAATTCCATTCCAGGTGTCGCTGACCAATAAGTACCTAACCAAGTCATAATACGAGCATGGGGGTTGGCGTGTTGAGTAATTCGTAAAGGTGATCCCATGTAAACAATTCCTTCAATTTTCTAAAGGAGGAATTGTTAAGTTGGGTTTGGTTAGGCTTTTGGTCATCATTATCACTTAAACCTTCAACATTATGGCTCTTCAGGACTTATTATGCTAAACTGATAGAAATTAAGGGAACAGGGAATAAGGAACAGTTACTGCAAAAAGCTTTTTGGCAGCGATCGTAAAAAACAGAACAGATTTTAAAATTTAACCGTGCTTACACAACAAAATGCTAAACAACGGCACAGCAAGGGCTAACATCGATAGTTAATGATATTTTAGCATAATAAGTCCTGAAGAACCAAAAATGCGTTCTGGTTTCTTCTATGATTTCAGTAATTATGGTAGTTATGAGCGATTAACCGATGATGGGTTAAGTAGGTGGAGAAAAATAAATATAAAACCCAGATGAGGTGTTAGGTGTTAGGGTTAGCTGTTCCCTATTCCCTATTCCCTATTCCCTATTCCCTGTTCCCTACTTTTGCCTTTTGCATGCAAGCCTTTTGCCTTTGAGCGTTCTGCGAAGCAGCGACGTAGTCTAGCGAGTCCCTGTTCCCTATCCAAAATCGAATGACCGCTTTTTTGCCTGCTGTCGTTCCCGTTGGCTTAATTATTCTGATTGGCTTCATCGCCGGTCGAACCTTGCCCCTGGAGCGTCAAACACTTTCTCTGCTAACCGTTTACATTCTGGCACCGGCTTTGATTGCAGACAGCCTGTACCGGACGACTCTGTCTGTCCAAAGCACTGCTGGTTTGCTAGCCGGGTTCGCAATAACATCTTTGTTGCTTTACCTGGTGACTTGGGAACTTGGTCAAATCCTAAAGTTACTGCCATCGGTTCAAAAAAGCCTATTCGCTACCACTCTGTTTCCCAACAATGGTAACCTCGGTCTTCCTGTAATTACCTTTGCCTTGGGGGAAGCTGGACTAGAGAGAGCTGTAATCTACATGATTGGCTCAAGTATTCTCATGTTTGGTTTTGGTCCAGCTTTGTTCAAAGGGGATGGGATTGGCTTTGGGGTGCGCTTGACTCTGAAGCTTCCCTTATTCTGGGCCATGCTAGGAGGATTGATACTGCGTTTATTGGCAGTTAAACTGCCCCTCCAGCTTGATGAGGGCATTCATCAGCTAGGTAGAGCAGCTATCCCCGTCGCTTTGATTATTCTGGGAATACAACTGGCTAGCACTCGCTTTGAGGTGGGGATTGATGAAGTCTTTGCTGCTTCCATGCGTTTGCTGGGAGCACCGCTGATTGCCTACGCCGTTGGTCAAGCTTTGCGGCTGGAAGGGCTAGATTTGCAGGTTTTGGTATTGCAGAGTGCGATGCCTACGGCAGTCAGTACTTTGGTGCTGATAACCCAGTTTGGAGGGGATGCCCCTCGGGTGGCGCGGGCGATCGTTGTTTCTACTCTGATGAGTTTTGTCACACTTCCCTTGGTGCTATGGGCAATGGGAGAATAGCTTGCTTTACAATCTCCCTATAGTGGGCGTATCTTATGCTGTTGGTCAGTTAGCGATCGCCAGCGCGCGGAGGATTCATAACTCCAGCCCATTTCGCGTTTTGAGTGAAGATAATATCGACTGTCAGGTTAGCATACTCCTGCTGGAATACCGCCGTGATTTTTTCCCTGATCTGATCCAGTTGTTCGACACTGGTTAATTGAAATTCCTCAGGCAATAACCAATAAATGTGTAGGTAAAACTGGCGACCTACCTGAGTTATCCGCAGCCAGTGCTTCACCCAGGGCAAATCTTCAACGGCTCCTTCAAATAAAGCCTTTACTCGCTGCCGGACGGCACAATTTGGCGCGCCTAACAAGAGCTGCTTCAAGTTTTCGATGATAATCTTGATGGGAATTGGGAATGTCATGATTACCAGGGCGGTGACGATGGTGGAATCCGCATAGGGGACAAACCCGGACAAAGACGTGCCTTGAATGAAAGCCACGATGAGAAAGGCCAACGCAACTGACAGGCTTATGACTCCGTTGATGAACCAGTTCTTCGAGTCCACCTGAACCATAGGCGAACCAGTTTTTTTGGCGATCGCGGTCTGAATCACGGCGATGATCAAACAGCCAGAGGCTGCTATTACCGCGTATTGGATGGCAAAACCAGTATTAAGCTCTCGCCCGCCGTGGAATAGCACATCAATGGCAGAGAAGAGGGCATAAAGGGAGAGGATGGCGATGAGCAAACCTTTGATCAGGTTCACTAGGGGTTCAAAGCCGGCGTAACCAAACTGAAAGTATTCGTCATCCGGCTGCCGCACTTGCCTGGACACCCACAATGATGCCCCGGCCATGACAAAGCTAATCAAGTTGTAAAAGCCATCGAGCATAATGGCCTCGGATGGAGTGAGCATTCCAAAGGTGATACCCAGCCCAGCCATGCCCAAGGCACCCCAAATGGACAGTTGCAGTGCGCGCTGTTCGAGATGGTGGTTACTCATGATGGCGATCGCTCCTAAACAGAAACTTTTCGATCTACTGAAGTAATATCTCAAATACTATTAGCGAGTTCTGAGATACTACTTTGCTCTCCCTGAAGATATCGCCACTCACCTACTACATCTAAGCTTCCATCCAGAAACCTAGCTCGACAGGCACGGCGCTGAATCTTACCACTGGAAGTCTTGGGAATACTACCCGTCTTCAACAGCACAACCCCATAAACTTCTGCGATGTGACGCTGGGCTACCGACTTACGGATAGCCCCAACCACTTCATCAACGTCCAAGCGTCTCAGGTAACTGCGCTCCACCTCTTGAACAACCACCAGCCGCTCTTCGCCCTCTGCCTCGACGGAAAACGCTGCACCACAATTTGGCCGCAAAGCCGGATGACTCTTCTCCACCGTCAGTTCAATGTGCTGGGGATAATGATTGCGCCCCCAGAGGATCATCAAATCCTTAATCCGACCCGCGATAAAAAGCTTGCCATCCTGGAAAAATCCCAGGTCTCCGGTGCGCAGAAACGGCCCCTCTCCCGTATCTGCCAGGTAGGCTCCGAACGTGCGAGCCGTCTCCTCTGGTTGATTCCAATAGCCCTTGCCCACTCCTGAGCCTGACACCCAAATCTCTCCCACTTGGTTAGCCCGACACTGGGTTAAGGATTCGGGGTCAACAATAACGATTTTATCGTCCAACCACGTCTTACCACAGCCCACGATCGCCCGCGCACCCCTTTGCTCTGCAGCAACAGCCACGACCCGATTTTGCTCAAGAGCAGCCCCATCCACGTGCTGAACCACGGGTGGAGCTGTTTTAAAACCCCCAGAAACAAATAATGTTGTCTCAGCCATGCCGTAGCAGGGATAAAATGCTCGGGCGCGAAAGCCACAAGGAGCGAAAGTGCGAGCAAACCGCTCCAGGGTTTCGGCGCGGACAGGTTCAGCACCGGAGAAAGCTACCTCCCAGCTACTCAAGTCAAGACTCTCTCGCTCCTCAGGAGTCACCTTGCGACACAATAGGTCATAAGCAAAATTGGGACCGCCGCTGCTAGTTGCCTTGTAACGCGAAATCGCCTGGAGCCAGCGCAAAGGCTTCTGGATCAAGGTCACTGGTGACATCAATATGCCTGGGAAGCCGCCGTAAAGGGGCTGCATCACTCCACCAATTAACCCCATATCGTGGTAGAGCGGTAGCCACATCAGCGCTCGACTGTTGGGCCCATGCTCGAAACTCTTATGAATCACAACCGAATTGTGCAGTATATTCCCATGGGTGACCATCACTCCCTTGGGCGTACCCGTAGAGCCAGATGTGTATTGCAGAAAAGCCAAGGTATCGCTACTCAATTCAGGTTCAATCCAGTCTGATGAGAGGGAGGTGGGAATTTCATCTGTTGCCAGCCAGGGCAAGTTATTTAGGAGGGTCAATTCTGGAGCGGTGAACTGACTCTTGATTTTAGCTAATAGTGCTTTCGTGGTGAGGGCAACCGAAGCTTGGGAGGAAGTCACGCGAGCCTGGAGCTTGGATAGGGCTTGATTATGTCGAGGTGGATTGTCGGTAACTGCCACAACCCCGGCATACAGACATCCAAAGAAGGCGGCAATAAACTCCAGACCGGCAGTATAGGGGTAGACTAATAAAGCACGGGAGCCTGTGGCCCCTAAAGACTGTAGCTGGGCAGCGATCGCCCGTGCCTGTCGATCCAATTCTTGATAGGTTAGGCTACCTGATTCTGTTTCTCCGTCTTGCAGAAAGGTATAAGCAGTTTGGTTCGACTGGTGTAGCGCTCTGGAGCGCAGGAGATCTACTAAGGTCGAATGGTTGGCCTTTTTGTTCGACATTCCCTATAAATTTACTTGACAAAAGGTAGTGTAGCGTTATCACCTCACTCCTGCAAAATCGTCTTAGAAGCAATCTTGGTTTTCTTTCGCTCAGCCTCGGAGAGTTCTTCGCCAGATTGCAAGCGGGTAGCACTGGTTTGCAATACCGTCGCCGCCCCCTGATCTCCCAGCTGCAGGGCAGTTTTAGCAGCGGTTTGCAACATGGTGGCAGCACCAACGCGATCGCCTTGTTGTAATTTAGCTTCAGCAATCTGGGTTTGACGATATTTTGCTAGAGCCAAAATCGACTTTTGCACCTGATTATCCTGTTGAGGTTGATATACCTGTTGTACCTCTATTTCTACTGGCATTTTTTCTGAAAGCAATCCCTCCTGACTCATCGCCGGATCGTCATAGCGGACTTGTACTTTGGCAATAGTCTGACACCCTGGGGATAGCTTACTCAGATAAAGGTTTGCCAGTATCACTCGTGAATTATTGGTCATCAAGTCACCCAAGCGGACAGCAAACCTATCTTCCTCTTGTTGTACTGGCAGTTCGATGGTTTCCGGTGCCACTTGTGCCACAGGTTTGAGTTCTGCTAATCGCACCTGGGGCATTAACTCCATCAATAGGTAAGCATTGGTTAAACCCACGGACTGGATGCGGGTAAACAGCCTTCCAAACTGATCCACTGCTTGCTCTGGTTGCTCAATGTAGCAGAGAGTGCCACCAGCAGAATCAGCAATTTTTTCTAATACATCCTGATTCCAGTGGCTGCCAAATCCGAGGGTATTCAGGGTGATATTGTATTCTGATGCCAACTGGGCAAATTTCAGACAGCGTTCATTGTCGCCATGTTCGTTTTCCCCATCTGTGAGAAGGAAAATTTGGGAAACAGTGTCTTGTTTTCCCGTTGCCGCTTCTTTCATCCCCAGCTTCATGCCCTCATCAATAGCTGTTCCGCCATCAGCCTCAAGTTTTTGGATCTCTTTTTTGACTTGATCGATGTCTTCTACAACCTGGTTAGGGACAAGCACTTTGGCTCGATGATCGAAGGCAACGATTGAGATGCGATCCCTAGGGCTTAATCTTTCTACGAGGCGCATGGCTGCCTGCTTCACCGTTTCGATAGGATGTCCGCTCATTGAGCCACTGTGATCGAGTATCAGACAAAGATTCAACGGCAAATTCTGATCTTGGCGATCGGCAATTGCGGAAATCGAGATTGAAAGTTGACGCTGGCTACTGGGTTGATTGGCATCAACATGAGAATCATTCAAAACTGGCTGTAAACTAACTTTCATTGGAATCCTGCTCAAGCAAAACCAGATACAAACAACCCTTAGCTCAGATGCCAAGGATATCTTTCTTCAGAATAGCAATGGCAATAGTTGATCGGTCAAGAAAAATGTGATCTTAGGGAACAGGGAACAGGGAACTTCGGATCAGGGAACAGGGAACAAGGAAAGGGAAACGGGGAACAGGGAACAGATATTGAGCAGAGGAGCTTCTGAGCAGGAGGAAAGGGAAAAAGGTTACTAAGGGAACAAATCATTTAATTAATCTCCTCTGCACCCCGCTCCCTGCTCCCCTGCTTCTTTTTGGGAGCAGGGGAAGAAAAAGACAACAAATTGATAAAGGGGGTTTTAGATCCGGATTCCGTATCACCAGTCACCAATCACCAGTCACCAGTCACCAATCACCTTGAAAAACAATAACAGCAACCAAACCGGATTTACTTAGTTATCTCCCCCCTTTGTTGATCCTATATAGAGTTGCACGAATTTAAGATTCAGTTGCAGAGCTCCCTTTTCCACTAGCTGAGGAAATTTAAGTTTGCAGGTTGATTGCTGTTATTGTCATTTGACGAGACAGATGTTAACTTAAACAGGTTTTTCTCCTTTTTACTTGTAGTTTAACCTTGCTAGTTTATCTGCCAGGGAAGCTTTATCAGCTTCAATTATTAATTTAGCACTCCTGGTGAAATAAAACGCTATCTGCAACTAATCTTTACTTAATTCTAGTAAAAATCAGCCAAAATATTAAGTTAAGTTAATTTGAATTAAGCAAGGTAACTACCAGAGTTGACTAGATCCCTAACTGACATGGAAATCGAGCAACAAAGTTAACAAAAATGTCAATTGCCAAGCCAAAATCAATAAATAAATCACTGCTTTTGGGCGAAATGCTGATAACATCAAGCCAATCCCCTTGAGGTCGATGATCGAACCAAAAAGCAGAAATGCCAGCAAAGAGCCGCTAGTCAAGGTTGAGATGAGGGTGCTCGCAAAAAAGGCATCTGCTGTCGAACCGATAGATAAAACCGTACCTAACAGCAGCATAGCCAGAATTCTAGTGACGGGATCTCGTGCCAGGTTGAGAATCTGAGTTTGGGGAACAGCAACTTGAATTGCCGCTGCGATCGCACAGCCCACAACCAAAACAGCCCCCAATTCCAACAGTTCCCGTACACTATTATCTAAAAACAGACTGAGCTGCTGGGAAAATGGTCTGTATGTGGTTGAAGTAGCCCTATATCCATAGCGAAGCTTACCGGAACTCTTGATGGTCTGACTATTGGTTCGAGGGAGTAAAAAAGTGCCCGATCTCAGTAGGGTGGAGTGGGGTTCGAGACTGATTGTTTCGCCGACTGGGAGGAGCGATCGCTTTTCTTTGTGGAGGCTAAAAATACAGCCAATCACTGTAGCTATCACCCAAGCAAACACCACCCGTAATATTACAATTTCTGGTCGTCCCGGAAACGCCTTCCAAGTTAACCAGATCGCGATTGGATTAATGGTTGGTGCTGCCACTAAGAAACTAATTGCCACAGGGATAGATACTCGGAGCATCAGTAAACGCCGCGCCACTGGCACATTGCCGTACTGACACACGGGCAACAACAACCCCAGAAAACTACCAACGAAAGCTCCCAAAATTGGATTGCGGGGCAAAATGGCAACCAGTTGACGCTCATCGACAAACACCAGCAACCAACCGGAAACGACAATCCCCAAGAATAAAAAGGGGAGTGCCTCAACTAACAAACTCAAAAACAGAGTAAAGGCGTAATTTAGCTGAGTCATGCTTATGGCTTTGATTGGTGTTTGATAAGAGGGTCAGGGGGGGTCTCACAAGGGTAGGTTTTTAACAAAAGGGTGAGTCAGGATGATCGCAGAAACGAAAAAATAAACTTTTTCGGCATGGTTCAATATGTAGAGTGGCAAGGTAACACAATAGGGGTGTTAGTCTGGGGAACTTTTAGAACTTTGTCCCCTCCGACCATGTCTCCCCCTCTCCCCCTGCTTCCCCTGCTCCCCCTGCTTCCCCTGCTCCCCCTCTCTAGTGTTACCCTATTTTGAACCATGCCGCTTTTTCTCCTAATCATTGACCCAAGAAAAATTGTGGTCTGGTGCCCCCGGATAGACTCAGTAGATCAAAAAGTTACTGGTTAAGACTGAAACAGAGCAGGGAGCAGGGAGAAAGGGAGATGATTATGAGTCAATTAAAGCCAAATAAGCTTAAATTAAGATTTAATCTCACTTTAACTGCTTATAAACTCAATAATATCACTTTATAATCACATTTTCAAGCATTTAATTTCTCCCCCGCTCCCCGCTCCCTGCACCGGGTGCAGTCTCAACCAAGAAGTTTGTGATCTACTGAGACTAGACTACGTCGCGGCTGCGCAGATCGTCCCTGCGAAGCAGCTCATCCGTGGGGTTACTTTTGCCTTTTGCATGCAAGCCTTTTGCCTTTGAGCGCTCTGCGGAGCAGCGACGTAGTCAAGCGAGTGACTGGAGCCAAAAATAACAGGACAGTGTCTTACACACTGCCCTGATCTAGCAATGAAGAGGGAAATAGAGAATTACTAATCGGGAGCGGCGCTTAAGTTTTTCTTAATCCTCAATCCCTCATGTCTATTTCTGGTGCCCGCAGAGAATCCATTGACTGATTTCCTTGTGCCACCGATGCCTGTTGAACCAAAGTCGGTACCGAATTCCTCATCAGTGCTGTCAACTGTACCGTTGTCGCATCATAAATCTCGGTGACTATCTTGGGATACAAGCCAATACCGATAACCGGCACTAGCAGACAGGCGATGATAAACACCTCTCGCGGTTCGGCATCCACCAGGACTTGGTGCTCTACCAATTCCTTGTTTTCTGGACCGTAGAGCATTTCTCGCAGCATCGAGAGGAGGTAGATAGGAGTCAGGATTACCCCAACCGCTGCCAGGAAGACCACCAGCACCTTAAAAGTGAGGTTGTAAGCATCACTGGTAGCAAAGCCGATAAATACCATGATTTCTGCCACAAACCCGCTCATTCCTGGCAAAGCCAAAGAAGCCAGCGAACAGGTAGTCCACATGGCAAAAACCTTCTTCATCTTCTGACCCACACCCCCCATTTCATCTAGCATCAGGGTGTGTGTCCGGTCGTAGGTGCATCCTACCATGAAGAACAGACTCGCCCCAATCAGTCCGTGGGAAATCATTTGCAGCACGGCACCGCTAACCCCTAAGTCGGTAAAGGAGGCAATGCCAATCAAAACAAATCCCATGTGGGAAATGGAGGAGTAGGCAATTTTCCGTTTCAGGTTTCGCTGAGCAAAGGAAGTTAAGGCAGCGTAGACGATATTCACTACCCCCAGAATCACCAACACGGGGGCGAAGATAGCATGGGCATCGGGAAGCATCCCCACATTCATCCGCAGCAGAGCATATCCGCCCATTTTCAAGAGAATCCCAGCGAGGAGCATGTGTGCTGGTGCTGTTGCTTCACCATGAGCATCTGGTAGCCAGGTGTGCAGGGGAAATATGGGAAGTTTAACGCCGTAGGCAATTAGGAAGCCTCCGTAGAGTATGAGTTCCAGGTTGAGGGCATAGTCTTTAGAGGCGATCGCCCGCATATCAAACGTCACCGTATCGCCGTAGAAGGCCATCGTCAGCGCTGCCACCAGAATAAATAGGGAACCGCCTGCCGTGTAGAGGATAAACTTAGTGGCTGCATAGAGGCGCTTTTTTCCTCCCCAGATAGCCAGGATCAGGTAAACCGGAATGAGTTCCAGTTCCCACACCAGGAAAAATAGCAGCATATCCTGGACAGCAAACACTGCAATCTGACCACCATACATTGCCAGCATCAAAAAGTAAAACAGCTTTGGCTTCAGGGTGACTGGCCAAGCTGCCATAATTGCTAGGGTGGTGACAAAGCCAGTGAGCATAATCAGCGGCATCGATAAGCCGTCAGCTCCCACTGACCAATTCAAGTCCATTTGGGGGACCCAGGAGTAACTTTCTACCAGTTGCAGTTCTGGATTGTTTAAGTCATATCCAGTGTAGAAAGCGTAAACAATGAAAGTAAAGTCAATCAGTGCAACAATCAGGGCATACCACCGTACTGTCTTGCCATCCTTATCGGGAATAAAGGGAATCAGCAAAGACGCAGCAATGGGAAACAGAATAATTGTTGTCAGCCAGGGAAATTCTGTCATCAAAACCTCACGGGTAGTGTGGAAACCCTCGTTTAAAAACGAGGGAGGAACACAACACGGGGACTTTAGTCCCCGTCAAACAGTTACCAGTTACCAGTTACCAGTTACCAGTTATTAGTTTTCAGGTGTTTGGTAACTGTTCCTGGTACTGGTAACTGAAAAAAGCTGGTAACTGGTCACTGATCACTGGTAACTGTTGAAAGTGATA
>JBFRWF010000339.1:0-17197 GCA_051439465.1 Xenococcaceae cyanobacterium
GGCGGCGGTGTCCTGTTGAATCGTGCCGACCAGTTGTTGAATCTCTTTGGTTGCTTCCGTTACCCGATCAGCTAAGCGGCGGACTTCATCAGCAACCACCCTAAAGCCTTGACCATGTTCCCCAGCACGGGCAGCTTCAACGGAAGCATTGAAGGCCAAAAGATTGGTTTTTTCAGAAATACTGGAAATAATCGCCACGATTTGGGAAATTTCCTGGGAAGACTCCGCTAGTTGCTTCACTTTCTTAGCAGTGCCAGCAACCGTCGCCCGGATCTTTTCAATGCTCTCAACAGTTTGATCCATTGTCGTATCCCCCTCCTGGGCTTCAGTCAGAGCCTGACTAGCAATCGTAGCGGCCTCAGTGGCAGAATCCGCTACACTTTGAATAGAGGTGTTTATTTCCGCCACAGTTTTTAGAGCCTGGTTGACTTCACCCGCCTGGCTCAAAGCATCCTCCGAGAGTTGACGGACTGAATTTTCCCCACCTTCAGCCATTTCACTCACCTGGTTGGAGACAGTTTGAACTTGTAAAACCAGTTGGCGCAGACTTTGAATTGTGGTGTTGAAAGCGTCAGCAATGGAACCTACTGCACCTTCTGTAAGCTTGGCTTTGATCGTTAAATCTCCTTGCTGAGCCCCTTCTATTTCCAACAGAAGCTTAGTCACTTCCTGCTGCAGGCGTTCTTTTTCCTGACGCTGCCTTTGAGCCTCAGCTTCTTGGAGGCGCGATTGCTCGGCTAGGTCGGCTTCAGAGGCGACAATATTGTCAGCCATTTCATTAAAGGTATTCGTCAATTCTCCTACCTCATCGATGGCCATCGCCTCTACCCGTACCTGACGATTGCCGGTGGAGAAATCTTGTGCCATTTGCCGTAATTTTTTCACTGGATTGACAATTGCTCGCCCCAGGAGCAAGGCCAGACCAACATTGGCTAACAGGGCAAAGATGACAACAACCCCTTGCAGTCCTAAACTTCTCAAAATCAGATTATCCAAAGCGCTCTCAGAGGTACCCCGTACCAAAATGGCAACTGGCTTCCCAGTACTATTAGAAAGTGCTTCAGCTGCCATGGAGTAGCACTTTGGCGACCAGGGCAGAGGGATGGGACTACAGGATTTACCTTGGAGATTCACCCGCTTGGTGACAGATTGTCCTAGGTTAGCCACGGCTGCGTCCAGCAGCTCGGTGTTGGGTAATGGCTGATTGTACTTTATATTTGCTAGCTCGTCTGTACTTTCTTTTTCTATGGAGGTAGCCAGGTTAAATTTACCGTCTGCTTGGCGGAGATAAAGGGCACTATACCCACCATCAAAGGCGTTGAGGGTATTCTCCACAATCGGCCATTTCTGATTAACAATATCCCCTGAAACCAAAACTCCCACAACCGACTGAGTGGCCGGATCTTTAACAGGAGTCACCGTGTAGCGGATCAAGGCATCCTGATTGCTAAAGCCTTGGGGCAAGGGTGGTGCCTCTTTCTCGAGTTCTGACCAGGGTAGGATTTCACTGCTCTTGATTTGCCAGGGATTCTGAAACACATTGGAAACCAAGCCATTGGGGTCGAACACCTCCCCTTGTCGGTTACCATTCCCATTGGCGATAATGCGCCTGTCTTTGCCAACCAGGGTGGCATACTCAATCTGTATGGCTGTAATTTCATGTTGGAGGAGATCCTGGATTTGCTTGCGCAGCGCTGGATTCAATGGCTGGCCATTGGCATGGGTTTTCGCCGCCGTAACTATGGCAACATTTTCCGATTGACCGCGAAAGCCAAATCCCATCTGGTCGATTTTGATGTTGTAGTTAATGTCCATAACTGCCAATTCTGACTTGGCTTGGTGTAATAACTGAGTTCGACCGCCGGTGATAATCAAAAATGAGCCAATGCCCACTAAGCCAAGGACAGAGATGAATTCCGAGGTGAACAGAGCAGAAAGCTGCTTGGTTCTGATCGGCAGGTTGTAAAACCGCTGTAGCAGCCCTTTATGCCTTGGAGCTTGGGCTTTAGCAGCATTAGAAGTTTCCACCTCAGAGGTTTCTACTGACCCTGGAATGGCGCTAGGTAAGGCTTCCGACTTTTCCAGTTTTTCTAGCGCTTTTTGGGCGATCTCTCTATAAGTACCCTCCCTATCTAGTTCTACCACCTCTCGATAGAGGGCGATCGCCTCTTCAAGCTCTCCTGACTTTTCCAGGTCATTAGCTGAGATAATTTTGCCTAGGTAGTCGATACTGTCCATAGCCTTAGAAGGAGTCTTGCCATTTGGAGAGTCTACAGTGCTGGACAATTGAGACTGGGAATGGTAATCTGACATAAAATTAGTCCTTTTTTTTGTGAGCAGCTAAGTTATCCCGCCGCCGGAAATACCCCAACGTCAACGAAGTAGGTGGGGAATTTCCAGTTTTGCTTGGGTTTTTAGAAGCGGTAGGGAAATAGAAAAGGGAGTATGTCAAATGCCAATTAAGGCATTCGATTGGGGGCGGAGCGCTTGAAAAAATGCTTCAGAATCTAAAACGACAATGGTTTTGTCATCTTGTTTGAATGTGGCAGTAAATAAGGTCTGGAATCGAGGTTGCAGGGGAGGGGGCAAAGGCTGTGACTGAGTGCTGTGTACGGGAAGAACACCTTCCAACTCCTTCACAATCCAGGCAACCCGTCGCTGAGTACCCTGAATAAGACGGGTTAGCACCACTGCAGTCAGTTGTTGCTCTTGGTGATCGCTTGCTGGAACTAAGTCGAAGAACTGATCTGCATCCAAAACCCAAAGCAAAGACCCCCGTTGATTAGCAACTCCCAACCAAAACTTTGCCACCCCTGGAATGGGAGAGATTCTCTGCCGCTGAATGTGTGCAAATGTTTCCACATCCGTCAATGGCAGCGCTACGCGGACACTATGGGATAACTGGATGCCAAAATATTCCTGAATCATGATTCTTATTTCGAGCCCCTGGATAGACTAAATTACGTCGCTGCTGCGCAGATCGTCCCTGCGGAGCAGCTCATCCATGGGGTCAATCCAAAATCCAAAACCCGCTCGCAGGAAGAAATCCGAAGACGGCAAAATCCAAAATAGAATGACGCTAGCCTTCAGTGAACATACCGAGAAACTGTTTCCACAAGCTGCTGGGGTGCAAAGGGCTTGGTAATGTAGTCATTACCACCTTGGCGCAGTGCCCAGAAGCGGTCAAAATCCTCGGACTTCGAGCTGCAGAATAAAATCGGAAGTTGCTGCCACTCCGGATGAGACCGGATCTTGCGACATAGATCCAGACCACTTTCTCCGGGCATGATAATATCCAACAAAATCAAGTTGGGGAGAGGATTGGTTTCCAGCCATTGCCAAGCTGCTTCCACGCTATCAGCCACCGCAACGGTAAAACCAGCATGGGTTAGCAAGCCTGAGATCAGTTGTCGTTGAGCTTGGGTATCTTCGACAATGAGTATCGTCTTCATCGCTATTCCTCAATAAAAATAATTGGACAGTGTGGATAAGTTAATTGACTGATCAATTTCAGAAGCTAGAGTTATATAGTTTCCTGAAATTCTTATGCGAAAGAAATACTCGGCTCTAAGTATTCATCGGATTGTGTGAGTGGGGCTAGGCTTTGTACCACATCGATTAACTGATTGGGGTCAAAAGGCTTTGTCAGATAGTGAGTAGCGCCAACCAACTTGGCTCGGAATCGGTCAGTTAATCCCTCTCTTCCAGTGAGCATCACCACAGGAATATCCCGTAATTTCCGAGAGCGACTTAGCATCTGGCATAACTCATAGCCATTAATTTCCGGCATATTGATATCCATCAAAATCAGTACCGGTTTTTGACGCACCAGCATTGTTAAGGTAGAGGCGGGCTCCGTAATACTCAAAACCTGGTAGCCAGCAGGTTCCAGAGTCATTTTCACCTGCCGTTGCACTGTCTTACTGTCATCAATACAAGCGACCACGGGGCGAGAAGCAACCACAGAGGATGGCTGCTTCTCCAGTTCCTGAAACGGCAGAACCTGAATCACTCCGGCTTCCACCATAGGCTGGAACTGGCGGGCTACAGTCACGGGGGCGACACCAATCTGTGCAGCTATCTGATAGAGAGAATTCTTCTGGGACAAAATCTGGAGCCAGAGCGACAGTTTTTCAGAGCGGAAAAACTTCAGAGCTTCTGGCATTTTGTTGAGGTTTTGCCATAATTTATAAAAGTCATACTTACTTTTGTCATCCAGATAAAGGCGGGTAAAAGGAGAAAGCAAAGAGGTACGCAACTGTTGCCACTCATGAACTAATGCCTGAGATTTTTCTGATAAGTAATCCCAGGGGTAAGCAATTAAAGGAGACTTAAGATGGTGATTAGAGAAAAACTCAACCGAGGTTTTGCCAAAAGTTAATACCTGAGCCAGAGCTTCCTGATTCAGTTTGAGGAAAATTTCTCGTAAGTCTGAGGGCGAGAACTCCTGTGAAAGATACCAGCGGGACAATTCCTCGTACTCAGAATCTTCTGAGGCAATTGCCGGGGGAGTTAAGTTGGGTTGGAACTGTTGGAATAAGCAAGCTAACCTTTCCTTTTGACCCACAGCACTGGTGACATATTGTAAATAACTGCCATTTAAATAAAGCTTCCAACTGACCGAATTATCCCTTGGATCGGAAACAAGAAGACATCCAGATAGGTCGTCTTGAGATATTTCTTCGATAACTTTAGAGAGTATAGTAATCCTTTTATTCATGGACTTAATAGAGATTTTTTATAAACTTTATTCTCAAAATTATCTCTCTAAACTCAAATTATATTCATCAGCCAAATAGCTTAAAATTCATAAGCTATTTGGCCGATCTCTAAAATTATATCAATACATAATCCCCGCTTAAAGTTAGGTAATTATACTGGGGCAAACACGGGATAAATAGTTATAAGCTTGATGTACAACTGTCTGAACGTAACAAAAATTAATTTTGTAAAGAAATGGAAAAGTCCGAACAATCTTTTATAAAGCTACTTAAAAGTCGCACGGTTGCACATTCGTTAAATATTTCAAGAAGAATGAACTCAATTAATACTAATCTACAGCTACTCAAGTTGAGAACTATTTTCCTGATTGCCCTAGCTGTCGCAATCTTTTTCACTGCTGTCTCCTGTGGGGGTCAAACGCAGCAAAAAACTGTGGGTCTTTCCCCAGATGTAGTAGCCGATTATATCCACAAAGTCATTCAATCTGATCGCACTGTTTACAGCAAGCATGTTATAAACCGTCTGAATGACAAATATAAGCTCATTCAGGCATCTGAGAATTGGCAGGAGGACAAAGCGCTACCTCTACCGGCGCAAATGCTACGCATGGGTGCAGAGTTATCCTCTAAAGAAGGGTCTTTCAGCTATGGCTTGATTTCCCCCTGGAACATTAATGATGACCAAGCGCCTAAAAGTAAGTTTGAAAAGGAAGCTATGAACACAGTATTAAAAACGGGTCTACCTTTCAAGGGCTATCAACAAATAGCTGGCAAGAAATACTTCTCAGCGCTTTATCCAGACAAAGCAGTGGCACCAGCCTGCATCAACTGCCACAATAGCCATCCCGTCCACAAACAGCGCTATCCTGAGAAGACTTTCGAAATGGGAGAGGTTATGGGTGGCATTTATATCAATGTGCCAATGACAGGCCGCTGATTTTAAGCTGTCACGCTTTTAAATTGCTTGTTGAGACGAGGGAATAGGGAACAGGGAATAGGGAACAGGGAATAGGGAACAGGGAATAGGTAATGGAGAATAGGTAATGGAGAATAGGTAATGGGGAATAGGTAATAGGGAATAGATAATGGGGAATATAGCAGTCCTAAATGAGTCGTGGCAAATCAAAACATATATAAAACGACCAGAACTCTTACCCCCTGTCCCAATACTGCTCGGATAAGCCTACAGGCTAAAACCTGACGCTATTTGAAGCAAGTCCGCCTGCGCAGACTCTCACTTACTTTTGACTTTAGACTTCGTCGCTGCTGTCGCAGATGACTTTTGACTTTTGACTTCTTACCCTGACGAGGTTTTGGCTCTTAACCGAGCAGTATTGCCCCCTGTCCCCTGTTGCCTGTTGCCTGTTGCCTGTTGCCTGTTCCCCTCCTTTTGCCTTTTGCATGCAAGCCTTTTGCCTTTGAGCGTTCTGCGTACCCGAAGGGCGTCGCGCTGCGACAGCAGGGGCGGGCTGCGTCAGCAGGGACGAAGTCTAGCCTAGACTAGCAGCGATGTAGTAAGCGCGAGTGCCTGTTGCCTTTTGATTACTGTCCCGGCTTAAGTGGATAGCCGCAATAACAAAGGAACCAGTTTCTTGAAAGACAAGTGCAGCTCAATGAAAGTCAATTTGCACGATCGATAAATCATCATTAAAATAGTCTTTAGCATTCCAAGCTCGAACCTGCTGCAAAAGCTGGTCTAAATTCTGTTGAGGTATTTTTTGATAATCCTTCAGCAGCTTGATAAATTCCTCTAGTCCCCACATCCTGCCATCTGGTTGGTCAATTTCATAGATCCCATCGCTGAAAACATAGAGGCTAGAAGATGGGCTAATCTGACAATAAGCATCCATATATTCGGCATCTGGGAACATACTGACTGGAAATCCAGAGGTTTTCAGACGTTGTTCGACAATACCTGCTTTCCGATCTGGGGAAAACAAGACAGCGGGTGGATGTCCGGCGCTTGCATAAACTAGCTGACGTTGTCTAGAGTTATAAACTCCGTACCAAATGGTAAAATATTTATCGTTGCGCTCAGTCATCTGGAAGGTTTTATTTAATCCTCGCAAAACCTCACTGGGCTGATAGTAATTAACTTTATTTAACCCTCTGGAACGAAGCAGATTTATCACCGAAAGGGAAGGTAAAGCAGCACGCAAACCATGCCCAGAAACATCCAGCAGATACACCACTAAATGCTCAGAGTCGAGCCAATAATAATCAAAGCTGTCTCCTCCCAGTTGGCGTGAGGGAATAAACCGAACATCAATCGCTATCTGCTCCTCGATCAGGGGTTCTGGTAAAATAGAGCAAACATATTCTGCTGCCTCTGCCAATTCAGCCTCTAGCAGTTGTTTTTGCTCCTGCAGATCACTGCTGAGTTGATGCAGTCTCAAGCCTGCGCGCACCCGCGCCTTCAACTCATACATCTCAATCGGCTTGCACAGGAATTCATCTGAACCAGCATCTAACCCTTTAACGCGGTCTTCAACTGACCCTCGAGAGGTGAGCAAGATAAAGAAAGTAGTTGAAAGTTCTGGCGTTGCTTTGACCTGACGACACACCTCTAGTCCATTCATGCGTGGCATGAGCCAATCACAAATCACCATTGCTGGACGAAGCTGTTGTGCCTTTGCCAGACCTTCTTCGCCGTCGCTGGCTAAGGTGACCTCGTAACCGCTTCGGGTTAGTGTTCTTTCGAGCAATACCTGAATTGCTGGATCGTCGTCAACGATTAGTATTTGAGCCATAGCACATCGGAAATCTAAATCCCTGACACCAGAAAGCCAATCAACTTTCTGAGCCATTGACCATATCCTAGATTGGGATACTGATACTCTACGAAATAGAATTTCGGAGGTTCTCAATTCCCCAAGTTTTTTCCTTTACAACTCGTAATTGAATGAAAGCGCGATTTATATCTAACCTTCTTAGCCTTACCAAATATAATTTTCTCTGATACTGCAAATGCTCTACTAGGGATTTTTTGAATCTTATTTGAGTCTAAGTGGTTAGCAATAAACACGCTATAATTTGCAGTTATCGACTAATATAGCCTATTATGACTAGAAGTTTGGAAGGAGACAGCTTGCTGCTTAGCCAATGACTGATATCCAGCCTATCGTTTCGCGAGAGTGGCTTTCGAGCCAGCTAAATAATCCACAAGTCACAGTTGTGGATTGTCGCTTTCAGTTGGCAAACCCAGAATGGGGAGACCAACAGTATCTTAGCAGTCACATTCCCGATGCCTACTACCTAGATTTAGACAAAGACCTATCTGCCCCAGTGGGACGGCATGGGGGGCGTCATCCCTTGCCTGAACCAAAATTACTCGCCGAAAAATTAGCGGCTATGGGGATAATTTCCGGCGAAACTCTAGTGGTTGCTTACGATGAGAACCGCTTCGCATTTGCGGCGCGTCTGTGGTGGCTGCTGCGTTACTTAGGTCATGAGCGAGTTGCTTTACTCGATGGTGGCTGGACAGGCTGGAAGGCAGGAGGATATCCGGTTACTGATGCGATTCCAACGCCAAAGCCAGGGGAATTTGTGCCCCTGCCCCAACCAAACTGGGTGGTGGATATTGAAACTGTTAAAGCCCGTAAAGATTTGCCAGAGGTGGTGCTGGTGGATTCTCGGGACAGCGATCGCTACCGGGGAGAGAGAGAACCAATTGACCCCATTGCCGGTCATATTCCCGGTGCAGTCAACTCCCCCTGGAAAGAGGTTTGCGATCAACAGGGCTACCTGTGTTCACCGACCGCTCAACAACAACTCTGGGCTGACTACAAGCAAGCCGATGAAATTATTGTCTATTGTGGCTCTGGGGTGACAGCCTGTGTCAATCTTTTCTCCTTGGAACTGGCGGAAATCGGAAATGCTAAGCTTTATCCAGGCGGCTGGAGTGACTGGTGTTCCTATCTCACTTGAGTCAGGGGCATTGAACAATCTAGCGCGAATTAATTATACCAAATCTGCTTTCTAAACCCCCTTTATCTTTACAGCTATGCTTTATCCATAACTACTGAAACTGTTTCCTAGAAAGGCTTTTAGCCTCCGAAATTTAGGTCTATTTCGGTGCTCGCCCTCTCTTTTTAGCGATCGCCCCGAATTGGTTTGACCGAACCCTTATCTTTGGGTAAGTGGGCTATCCACTTAAGCCGGAACAGTAATCAATTAGCCCTAGATATCACTTCTGAAATCCTTGTAGAGCAAGAATTTCAGCACTTATGCACTAATTTTATCGAATATTTCCCCCCTTCTCGCCCTTAAAAGGGGATGGGAATTCCCGCGCCCTTTTTTAAAGGTAGAATTGCTTATGACGGCACTGGAAGGATTTCTCTGTGTCTTTTGTCTGTTATCCTGTCAAATTTAGAGGGAACAACCTCACTCAGGTGACCAGGAATGTCAAAAATTCTGCGAAGCTCTGGGATAATATTTTATTAAGTAAAAATTGCTATAATAATAGATTACCCTAAGACATTCTACTTTTTATTCTACAAATACTAGGTATTAGTTTCTATGAATTCTTTGAAAAATTATTCAAAAGACCGTCTTTCTATTTTTGTAGACGGAAATAATATGTTCTATGCACAACAAAAAAATGGTTGGTTTTTTGACCCCCGACGGGTTTTGGAATATTTCACTAAAGACCCTAGTGTCAGTCTCGTTAATGCATTTTGGTACACTGGATTGAAAGATTCTCAGGATCAGCGAGGATTCAGGGATGCCTTGATAAGCCTAGGTTACACGGTGCGCACGAAAATTCTAAAAGAATATTATGATGATAACTCCGGTCGCTATTCACAAAAAGCTAATCTAGATATTGAAATTGTTGTGGATATGTTTAATACTGTTGAGCAGTATGACCGGGTGATTCTTTTTAGTGGCGATGGGGACTTTGAAAGAGCGATTGAGCTGTTACGTTCAAAGAATACCCATATCACGGTGGTATCGACGGAAGGGATGATAGCTAGAGAATTAAGGAATGCGACTGACCGCTATATCGACTTGAATGATATTCGAGAATATATTGAGAAAAGTGATTTTTAGTTGGTGGGAAACTGAAAAAATCAGTTTATTGTATAATTTGAGAATGGTAATTTCTCCCAAGAGAGCGCGAATTGTGCTATGAACACTCAAACAGACCGCATCATCATTTTTGACACCACCCTCCGGGACGGTGAGCAGTCTCCAGGGGCAACCCTGAATGTGGATGAAAAGCTGACCATTGCTCGCTCACTGGCGCGACTGGGAGTTGATGTGATTGAGGCGGGTTTCCCTTATGCCAGTTCGGGAGATTTTGAGGCAGTGCAAAAGATTGCCCAGATAGTCGGCGTTGAGGGAGGCCCAACAATCTGTGGTTTGGCAAGAGCAACCCAACAGGATATTAAAGCAGCGGCTGAGGCGCTCAAACCTGCTGCCAAGGCTCGGATTCATACGTTTATCGCGACTTCTGATATTCATCTGGAGTATAAGCTGAGGAAGTCGCGGCAGGAAGTATTGGCGATCGCGCCAGAAATGGTCGCCTATGCCAAGTCTTTTGTAGACGATGTGGAGTTTTCTCCCGAAGATGCAGGACGTAGCGATCCTGAATTTCTCTATCAAGTGTTAGAGAGAGCGATCGCCGCCGGGGCAACAACTGTTAATATACCTGATACAGTTGGTTACACTACCCCCAGTGAGTTTGGGGCCCTGATTCGCGGCATCAAAGAAAATGTCCCCAACATTGATCAAGCGATTATTTCCGTTCACGGTCACAATGACTTAGGCTTGGCAGTAGCTAATTTCCTGGAAGCAATTAAGAATGGGGCGCGACAGCTCGAATGTACTATCAATGGCATTGGGGAACGAGCAGGCAATGCGGCTCTAGAAGAGTTGGTAATGGCACTATATGTGCGCCGTCAGTATTTTAACCCCTTCTTTGGACGACCAGCGGAATCGGAGGAACCCCTCACCAATATTGATACCAAGCAGATTCACAAGACATCCCGTCTGGTGTCTAACCTCACTGGGATGATGGTGCAGCCGAATAAGGCAATTGTGGGGGCGAATGCTTTTGCCCATGAGTCGGGGATTCACCAGGATGGAGTGCTCAAGCACAAGCTGACTTATGAAATTATGGATGCCGAGTCTATTGGCTTGACCACAAATCAGATTATCCTGGGGAAACATTCTGGTCGCAATGCCTTCCGCACTCGCCTGAAAGAACTGGGGTTTGAGTTATCGGAGACGGAGGTAAATAAAGCTTTTCTGAGCTTCAAAGACTTAGCCGATAAGAAAAAAGAAATCACAGACTGGGATTTAGAAGCGATCGTCAAAGACGAAATTCAGCAGGTACCGGAACTGTTCCGCCTGGAGTTGGTGCAGGTTTCCTGTGGGGATCATTCCCGTCCCACTGCTACTGTCACCCTGCGTACTCCTCAAGGAGAAGAACTAACGGATGCTGCTATTGGGACAGGGCCGGTGGATGCGGTTTACAAGGCAATCAACCGGGTGGTGAATGTGCCCAATGAGTTGATTGAGTTTTCGGTGAAATCGGTAACTGCTGGTATTGATGCGATGGGTGAAGTGACCATTCGCCTACGGCATGAGGGACAAATTTACTCTGGTCGTGCTGCTAATACTGATATTATTGTCGCTTCTGCTCGCGCTTATGTGAGTGCTTTAAATCGCCTCTACGGGTCTTTGCAGGTGGAGAAATTAGAGAGCGATCGCCGGAAAGAAGCAGTTGCTCATTAGAGATGGGGAACTGGGGATTGGGAAAGATGGGGGAAGTCAAAAGTAATGCTGAACCGTCAATTAGATAAAGACTGGGGACTGGGTAATACGGAATCGAGATCTAAAACCCCCTTTATCAATTTGTTGTCTTTTTCTTCCCCTGCTTGCCTCCCCTCAAACTCCCCACCATCAGTTAACGGATACTAATCGGCTCAGTTAAAACTGCGATCGCCCGCGCATATTGAGGATCAGCAGAAGTACCAATTAACGACGGATTATTCCTCAGACGAAGCTGTTGCTCCATTGTTAAGTCCAGATAAATATCCGGTGCAATCCCCTTTTTAGTAATATTGATGCCGCTAGGAGGATAGTAACGAGAAATTGTCACCGCTAACCCCGAACCATCCGAGAGGGTATGAAGCGACTGCACGGTTCCTTTGCCAAAAGTGGAAGTTCCAATAACCGTAGCGCGTCCATTTTCCTTCAAAGCTCCAGCGAGAATCTCACTGGCACTAGCTGAATTCCCATTCACCAGCACTACTAGGGGCAAGTCAGTCAGAGCAGTGCCGTTGGCTGAGAATTTCTTGTCGCCTCCCTTGCGGTCTACAATACTAACAATCGTCCCATCTTCCATCCACATCCGAGCAATCTCAATACTGGCAAATAGTAGCCCCCCTGGATTTCCCCGCAAGTCTAAAACAAAGGCAGATACCTGCTTGTCATTGAGGTCTTTGATCGCTTGCTTCATTTGCTCTGCAGAATGGGAGCTAAATTCATCTAATTTGATATAACCTACCTGCATCTGACTTTCCCGCTTGAGGGTGTAACTAACCGAAGGCAGTTCAATCTGAGAACGAGTCAAGGTCAGTTCAAAAAGTTCTTCTCCCTGCCGTGAAATTTGCAGGCGAACATCTGTACCAACTTCACCTCGAATCTCTTCAGATGCCTGCTCCAGACTCATCAGTGCAGTGGGTTTGCCATCAATCTTCAAAATTTTGTCTCCGGCTTTGATCCCTGCTTTCATTGCCGGGGAATTCTCCACGGGTTCAATCACTGTCAGATAATTGGTTTGGCCATCAATTGTCAAACGAATACCCACCCCAGAGAGTTCGCCAGAAGTTTGGCTAGTCAAGACTTCAAATTCTGCCGGAGCGAGAAAACGGGTGTAGGAGTCTCCCAGTGTCTTTAAGGCTTGCCGAATTGCCTTATAAGCTTCTTTTCTGTTGGTATAATTTCTGCTGAGCAGTTCTTGGCGCATTGTGTGCCAATCGACTTGATTAAAATTTCCGTCCACGAACTCCTTGTTGACAATTTGCCAGACTTCATCAACAACGGTTTTGGGACTATCTTCCAAAGCTGCTCTCACCGAGGGACTCAAACCCGGAGCCAACAGAGAGCCTGTAGCTAGGGTAGCGATCGCACCTCCAAACAGAAGACCTTGGGAGAAAGAAAATTTTCTTGGGGACTGATTCATGGCAAGAGATTTTTAGCTGTTAAGGTAAATTGAGGTTGAGAAAATACTCTGCTTAATAGCTATATTGTACTCAAAGTGACATGGGGTACTAATTAAGTAGTCCGACAAAATTAAACGGTACTGTGTTAAGAAAAATTAAGATAAAGAGGGGGATGCTCAAATGCCCACTCGACAAACTCTCCGGGTCCCCCGTCCCTGGAGTCTCCCCGTAAGTCTTAACCGAAAATATTTAGGCTACCAACTTAAGGCGGGACACTAGGGAACTTCGGATCAGGGAACAGGGAACAGGGAACAGGGAACAGGGAATAGGTAATGGGGAATAGGTAATGGGGAATATAAGAGTAGTCCATTATGAGTCGTGGCAAATCAAAACATATATAAACTGTCCCGGCTTAAGTGGATAGCCAATATTTATGTCCTACTACTTAGCTCCCCCAAACCCCCTCATCTGATAAAATCCTGCAAAATTTGTTGATGAGGAAGTGCTAGGGGTCGTACTTGAGCGGCTTTTTGAGAATAGCAACTGCCACGGCGAATATCTTCTGGAGTGACTAAATCCAGATCCGAGCCTTCCTTAAGTACAAGCTGATCGATAGCCAGTGTTAGTGGGGCATGGTAGACGTGGCGAATTACCTCGGCATTAGCATAACAGCGAAACTTCTTCGGTGCTGGTACAACATAATTAATTTCTTCAAGTAACTCTCGGATCAATCCCTCCTCTGGAGTTTCCCCCGACTCAAGATGACCGCCAAACATTGCCCAATGTCCGGGATAGACAATACCCGGAATGTCGTCTCGTAGCTGAAGCAAAAATCGTCCCTTTTGGTAGAGGATAGCGATCGCCACAGCAACTGGTTGATTATTCATTGCTTTTGTGAGGTAGGAATAGATCGTCAACGGGTTTTGCAGGAGGCTTAGCTTGGCGTTCTAGTTGCTCTAACTCAACGAGATAAAACTCTCCCAACTCTTGCTCCCCAAAGGGAATGCTTTGATATTCCACCTGACCTTTAATTAAAACTTCATCCCCCTGACTCGGAAGACTCTCATCTGTAAGTACCCAGACGGTACCAGTGGGATCTTGCAATTGATAGGCTCCACTCCCCAAAAAAGGAGCTCCCCTGCCAACCTTACCCTTGAGGTAAACTATAGAATCGCCATTCTGCTGCTGCTGTAGCTCACCGATTTGGGTTAGAGGGAGATTGCCTCTACCAGGGAAAGCAAAACCAGAATTAGCCAACTGATTACAGCCGATTAATCCCCCTAGCAGGAGCGGTAATAGACCAAGTTGAAAGACTCTGACGTTTAAAGGCATTATCACTGCGCTTGTCTGTGACATCTTGAGATATGTTAACCATTGACAATAGCATCTCTCATGAAACAGTCAGAAAAAAGGGGATAGTTAACCCGGATTTGGTATGATTAGGGATCCGACGCGCACAAATCTTTCGATTTCGAGCATCCCAGTGATTGGGAAGTTCCCACTCCCAGTTTCCGCGACTCGATCGCAGGATTTTAACGCGGGTTCAATCCCCCGTTATAAATTCTTCCCAGTCACCAGTCACCTTGAATCTAAATTAACGACAACTTGCATTCTTTCGATGCCTTCTCAAATCGCCCAAATATTAGACGGTAAAGCCCTAGGACAAAAAATTCAGGAAGAACTCAAAGAGCGTATACAAACTTTACGCTCGCGAATTGGACGTCCTCCAGGACTAGCAGTACTGATGGTGGGAGATAACCCCGCCAGTGCTGTCTATGTCCGCAACAAGAAACGCGCCTGCAAGAAAGTGGGAATTACCTCTTTTGGTCGTCATTTTCCCGCTGAAACGTCCCAAAAAACACTTGAGCAAGCTATTGAAGAACTCAATCAAGATCCGCGAATCGATGGCATTCTCGTACAGTTGCCCCTACCTCACCATTTGAACTCAGTTGCCTTGCTGTACAAAATCCATCCCGATAAAGATGCTGATGGACTGCATCCGTTGAATCTAGGGCGACTGGTACGCTCAGAACCGGGTTTGCGCAGCTGTACGCCTGCAGGGGTAATGCGACTGTTGCAGGAATATAAGATTGAATTGCAGGGGAAACAAGCCGTTGTGGTGGGGCGAAGTATTTTGGTGGGTAAACCCCTGGCACTAATGCTGCTGGCAGAGAATGCCACGGTGACTATTGCCCATTCAAGCACCCAAAACCTGGTCAGGATCGCAAGGGACGCGGATATTCTAGTAGCAGCAGTGGGACAACCAAAAATAATTACAGCAGAGATGGTCAAACCAGGGGCAGTTGTAGTGGATGTGGGTATCAATCGCCTAGTGGATGCAGAGGGTAAATCCTGTCTAGTGGGAGATGTGGATTTTAACTCTGTTGCTGAGGTTGCTCAGTATATCACCCCCGTTCCTGGCGGTATTGGCCCGATGACAGTAGCGATGCTATTGCAAAATACTGTATCAAGCTACAGCCAGAGTTTTTAACTGGTAGTTGGTAGTTGGGAAATTAGCAATTACCTATTACCCATTACCCAATCCCCAATCCTTGTAAAATGAATAGAGCAGTCGGTTGGTTGAAGGCATCAAGATATGGTAACGACGAAGGAAAGACTTGCTTGCGAGGGGGAATCTTCGGTCTTTGATTTAATATCCTACTTAAAGCAGCAAAGAAGTTTGATTGAAGAAGCTTTAGACGGTTCCCTTCCCATCACCAGGCCAGAAAAAATTTACGAGGCAATGCGTTACTCTTTGCTGGCGGGAGGAAAACGCTTGCGCCCGATTCTTTGTCTTGCCACCTGCGAACTGGCTGGGGGGACAATAGAAATGGCATTGCCAACTGCTTGTGCTCTGGAAATGATTCACACCATGTCATTGATTCACGATGACCTTCCAGCGATGGACAATGACGACTATCGTCGGGGCAAGTTGACAAATCACAAAGTCTATGGTGATGATATTGCCATTCTAGCTGGAGATGGTTTGTTGGCTTATGCTTTTGAATATGTTGCAACTCAAACTCGGAATGTTCCACCGGAACAAGTTTTACAAGTAATTGCCCGCTTAGGTCGTACTGTGGGAGCCGCAGGATTAGTAGGCGGTCAGGTGCTAGATTTAGAATCTGAGGGGAAATCGGATATTTCTGTGGACACCCTGACTTTTATTCACACCCACAAAACTGGTGCCCTGCTGGAATCTTCTGTTGTTTCGGGGGCGATTTTGGCAGGAGCTTCAGCTGAGGATGTGGAACGACTGTCTAAGTATGCTCAGAATATTGGGTTAGCGTTTCAAATTGTTGATGATATTTTAGATATCACCTCTACCCAGAAGGAATTGGGAAAAACTGCTGGGAAGGATTTGCTCTCACAAAAAGCAACCTATCCGAGTTTGTGGGGACTGGAGGAATCAAGAGCCCAAGCTAAGCAGTTAGTAGATGCGGCTATTACTGAGTTAACTCCTTACGGAGAAAAAGCTGAACCTTTGCGGGCGATCGCTAAATTTATTATGACCCGTAAGCACTAAACCGCTTGAAAAATACACCATGCAGGACGTTGAGAACATTCTAGACAATCAGGTACTGGTAGTTGCTCTCCTGGCTTGTTTCATGGCCCAAGGATTGAAGGTAGTGATTGAGCTGATCAAAAATGGTAAAGTTAACTTCCGCTTTTTGGTAACAACTGGGGGAATGCCCAGCGCCCATTCAGCCTTAGTGGGATCTTTGGCAACTGGCGTTGGACAGACGGTGGGATGGTCAAGTCCTGAGTTTGCGATCGCCTGCTTGTTTGCGGTGATCGTGATGTACGATGCTGCTGGTGTCCGTCAAGCTGCGGGGAAGCAAGCCCGGCTTCTCAATCAAATCATTGACGAACTATTTCAGGAAGGCAAAGAGTTTAACGAAGAGCGGCTGAAAGAGCTATTGGGACATACCCCTTTTCAGGTATTTGTTGGTTTAGCCTTGGGCATTGGCATCTCCTTTCTCGCTTTACCTGTTTTTTAGTGAAGATTTCTTTGAAGGTGGTTAAAAGGTTGTAAGAGCGGGGCTTCAAAATTGGTGGGCTACGGCGGATAGTTATTTAGTAGGTTAGTTGGATAAGTTCTCGCCGCCTAGCCCACCCTACGACATACTTTAAAGAGGCGATCACCGCCGTCCGGGAGCTTGAAGATGCCGAATATCGAGCCCAAGCCCTCACTGCTCTAGTTTATATTACATTTTGGGCGCAAGCCATGCGCCCCAAAATTTTGGGAAATATACTGAGTTATGGGCGCAAGGCTTTCGCCCGCTCATTAGATAACCGCTGCTT
>JBFRWF010000340.1:0-6368 GCA_051439465.1 Xenococcaceae cyanobacterium
GGATATCTGTGATAAATGGTAGATAAATGTAGGGGCACGGCATCAAAAAACTTTGTCAGAAAGCCAAAAGTACCAAAACGCCGTGCCCGACCCAGCCGAAAATGTATTACTGAATCGATGCTCTAGGACTGCTGACGGAATATTACTGGATCGGCGCTCTAGGTAGTCGAAATCCCCCGCCATACACGTAGGGTTGGCGGCGGGAGGATGTCAAAGCAGTCCAGCATTGGCTCCTTGCTTACCAGTGGCTAGCTCAACCTTAAGGATTTTGCCTCCCATTTTCATGATCCGCTGCTGTTCGCGGAACCAGTTGTCATAGGGGACTAGCTTAGTAAAGTAAGTATTTTGCAATTCCCGCTGAGTCCGGATGCGAGTTTGGCTAGGAACGCAAGCAGTCACTTTAAACAGTCGCATGGGCTCATTTCTCCTTCCTGATACAGTTAAAAAATTTTTGATGTGAATTGGATTTAATCTCAAGCAGTTATTTCGTCGCTCTTTACCTAATGCCAAGTTTGTCCGTCGCCTCAGAGGATTTGGTTGTCCTAAACACAGCAAAGGTCGGGAGTCAGGAGTCAATACTAGATCGTCAAAACTCATCTTTAGCCAGAAAGACCAAGCCTTTAACCAGCTAGCACTCACTCTAGACTTCCCGAACCTCCACCGAGACAACTTTCTGCAAACTTGCAGAGGTCAGTTATTTTAGCTCAAGCCAGAGCAGATGTAGTCGAAATAGACACCCATTTCTTTGCCAGCATCAACACCAACTAGGGCGGCTGTGACTTCTTTCATTGCTTGAATAGCCTGAACAGTTGTGCCAATAGGAACGCCCAGAGAGTTGTAGGTTTCCTTCAGCCCATTGAGTACCCGCTCATCTAGTATAGAGGGGTCACCTGCCAACATGGCATAGGTGGCGTAGCGCAAGTAGTAGTCCATATCACGGATACAAGCGGCATAGCGGCGAGTGGTGTACATATTGCCGCCTGGACGAGTGGTATCCGTATACAGCAAAGACTTAGCAACTGCCTCCTTAACAATGGAAGCAGCGTTAGCGCTAATGGTGTTTGCGGCACGCACCCGCAGTTCGCCGGTTTGGAAATAGCCCTTGAGCTTGTCCATTGCGGCACTATCCAGGTACTTACCTTGGACGTCAGCGGAATTAATAACGGAGGTAATTGCGTCTTGCATAGTTTTGTTTCCTTATTTCACCTAGTTTGCTTTGGAACAGACGCGAAATGCCACGTCTCTTCGGCAGGGAAAGGATTCTCGCCCTACAGCAGACCCCCGATTACATAGTCGAAGTAAGAGGCAGCTTCACTAGCATCTTCCCCAGACATCATCGAGGTAGCAACATTCTTCATTTGACGAACCCCTTCAGCCATCGCATCAAGGGAAGTCCCCAGAGACTTGTACATTTCTTTGGCACCGACTAGACCAATTTCTTCAATTGGTGTGATGTCACCAGCCACGATCCCGTAGGTGATCAGGCGCAGGTAGTAGTCTAGGTCGCGCAGGCAAGTCGCAGTCATTTCTTCACCGTAGGCGTTACCTCCAGGAGAAACAACGTCAGGACGCAATTGGAATAGCCTGTCGCCTGCTTCCTTAATAATACGCTCGCGAGAGCCAGTTAGAGTTTCAGCGATACGCAAGCGGCTTTCACCTGTGCTGACAAAACCTTTGATTCTATCTAACTCACCAGGGCTAAGATAACGGGCTTCGGCATCTGCATTTACGATCGATTTCGTAACAATACTCATCGATGAACTACCTCAATAAAAAAATGAGACCTAAATTGTTCAGGTCAAAATCTGTGCATTGACTTGGTGTTTTAGGGTGATATGGTGAATGCACCAGTTACACTCTTGCCGATTATACACAGCAACCTTCCGCAATTATTCTGCGACATTTAGCTCACACTCACCTTGACTCCTTAATATTTTTTAACATTTTCCTCAGATTTTGAATGGTGAATGGTGATTGGTGAATGGTGACTGGGGACCGGTAACTAGAAAAAACTAATCACCTTTGCCCAATCACTGCGATGCTCGCGCATCAAAGATTTCTGCGCGTCGGATCACCATTCCCCAATCCCCAATTCCCTTGTCAGTCAGGGAAAACTAGAACACCTAGATGCTTAAGTCACCGGCTCAAAGCTAGGCACTACCACCTCATTATTCTGCTTGGTCAGCTGATTGTAAAGCTTCTCAGTGTTGGGGAAGTTAGCTGCCGGGAGGGTTGGGAAACGCCGATAGGGCACCACATCCTCGCCAAACACCTGGAGATACTCCATGCTGCTAACCATCGCGCCAATAAAGGCGCGGATCCCCTCAGAAGCGAGAATCTTATTGTACTTCTGGATTTCCTGCTGGGTTAGAGGTGCTCGTCCTAGGAAGTGCTTAGTTCCCAGCTCAATTACCTTGGTGTTGGGGAAAGGTGTGTAGAACTCTTTGATGTAGAGGTCTGAACAACCCAACGCTTCGATAAACTCCTTGACAGTGATTTCCCCATTGCTGAGTTTGCTCTGGAGGGAGGTGAATTGATTCTGGACGATGAAGGGCGCAAGGTCGCGCTCGAAAATCTGCCGATAGGCAGCGTTAATCAAGTTTTGCACCGCTACCTTATCGTTGAGATCCGTCAGCTTGAAAATCTTAGTTTGCTCGCGCTGCACGCTCACACCCTGGTTAATGCGGAATTGAATATCAGGTTCTGTCCGCATATCTTGAACTGAACCCAATTCCACAAAGCGCGGCGTCACTTCCCGATCGACCCTGATGCCAAAATCCTCTTTGTTAAGAGTACCCGGTCGCAGCGAGCGCAATTGCAGACCAGCTGGCGTTATATAGCGCTCGTAGGGCACAGTATTTTCCCCAAACGCTTCGCCGTACTCAGAGCTATCTATAATCGCGTCAACCAGAGCATAGAAGCCTTTCTTCGAGCAAATATCAAAGTACTCGTTCATCTCCTGACGCCCATAGGTAGGACGACCCAACAGGCGACGATGAATGTACTCAATCGCTTTGACGACGTAGAACGGAGTCCAGTACATATTCCGGAATACATTAGACTTTGCCAGCATTCGGACAAAATCCCGAACTGTAATTTCGCTGTTTTTCAGCTGGCTTTCTCCATCTTTCAAGCGCTGACCTTCATAGACATCTCGCCCAAATACTTGCCGATAGCAGGCAAAAATCAGCGCTTTAGTAGAGATTTCCCCAACCTCGACACTGGCTTTTTCCGCTGCACTGGCGCGGAATACTTTTGCTCCAAGAGAACCAGGATCTTCACCTCGTGCCTCCGGGTTGCAGATTTGGCTGTTTATTGCTGGCCCCTGGTGAATCAGGAGGCGCTTGGTATCTTTGCCAAAAGGAGCGGGTCGGCTGCTGGGATTGCGGGTTTCTTTGGGGAAAATTGCCCCAAACTGAATTTCCAGCGGGTCATTACCAGAACCATAGACGTGCTGATCTGGCAATGTTCGATCGTATTTAGCAAAGGTGGTAAGGAACTGGGGAACCTTGCGGAAAGGCGCACTGTAGTTGAACAGATCTTGCTGCATACCCCAGTTGCGGCACTCCTGAGCTTCTTGACCCAAACCCCGGATATAGGGGACTGTTTCTTCGCCAAAGTAGTCTGAGTATTCCTCGGAATCTACTAGGGCATCTATTAGTGCTGCCAGTCCACCCTCAGAAACAATCGAGAAGTATTTTTGCACCTCTTCCCTTGAGCTGGGACCGCGACCGAGAACGTGACGAAATGCCAGTTCTAGGGCGCGACTGTTGATGAAGGGTTCAAAGAATTGCTGGCGGTATAGAGGAGATTTGCACAGGCGACGAACAAACTCTTTCATCGAGATGTCGCCGTTCTTAACCTGAGACTCCAGATAGGAGATGGACTGTCCGTAGGCACGGATTATGTCGCGCTCAAAGATTTGTCGGTAGGCAGCTTTAATTACTGCTTGTTTTTCAAATTGCGACAGTCCCGGCTTCATGACAAACTTCTGGCGCTGCTGTGCCGCATTGAAGTAACTTTGGGGCAGTTGCAGCCCTTGTTGGTCCCTGGAGGGACGCTGACGCAGTTTATCAGCGGGAGTTGGGGCTTTCAATTCGTTAATCAGAATGTCAAAATACTGAGTAACGATTTCTTTGGCTTCTTCATCCCCCCTGAAGTAATCGAGAGAAGCGGCTCGCATTTGTCGCAGACCAACTATGGCGGCAGCTATTAAGCAAGCATTTTCAATGACTTCCCGCAATCCCCGGGTGTTGACGGTGAGTAGATTCGGGTCACCGGCAACAATTGCGTAGGTTAAATAGCGCAAAAACCAAGATAAGTCCCGCAGGGACTTCTGCATATTGCTCGGACCATACCGGGAGACGTTAATCGGTCGGAATCCCGGTGGTGTCGGACCGGCGGCAGTTGCACCAGCAAAGAGCGATCGCAATCCGCTGAAAAAGCCGCCGCCATTACCGCCGCCGCCGCCGCTGCTTTCTACGTAGGTGACGGTTCCCAGTTTCATCCCTTCTTGGACATCTCCCGTGGCACCAGCACCCACCGTTGCCATCTCTTTCGCCTCTACTTCTCGGGGCTTTTCCAGGTAAGCCATGGGCGAACCACCAACGAAAATCGCGTTGGCAGCGCGGGACACAATTAAATCAGAATTATCAGTCAGCGTCTGGGCGATCTCAAGACGCTTGTTACCGGAACGAAAATAAGCCGTTAATTGATTGAGTTCCCCACTTTCTAAAAAGCGATCTTGTTGTTCTGCTTGAGAAATCGCAGAAACTGCTACGGTCTGATAGAGTTGGGGACGTGCTACTGAACTTCCACCACTTGCCTTAACACTCATTGGATTTCAACTATCTCCCATTAACAAATTGCTACTTCCTTAAGCCTAGGGGCAAAGGGAGCCTTTTGAAGTGTGAATAGAGAAGTCTGAAGTCTGAATGGAGATATCAGTACCAATCGAATGGTTCTATTCCTGTGCTACCTCCCATCTCACTCATCCTTCCCCCTTCTGCGATTCATCCTTCTCAAGACTCAGCGCTTTGGTTTTGCTCTCATCTATCCCAATCGGAGTGAAGATGCCCCCTGCGTCTTGATAAAACCAATGTTTAAAATCAGTCAGGATCTAGATTAAAACGTTTCTTGCTTCATTAGCGGCTTTATTAAGAATTGTGTACAATTTTTTGGGGAGAAATTCTCAATAGTTTTTAATTAATGAAAATGTCATCTGGAGACTGGGGACTGGAGACTGGTGAGGAGGTGACTGGTGAGGAGGTGACTGGTGACGGGGAAATACTCTAAACACTAATTACCAATCCCTAATCACCAATCCCCATGGTATAACTTTTCCAAGACGCTCTAAGGCATTACCATGAGCCAAACAAATATAACTGTGAAAGTTCACTCTGCTGGTTACTCCTACGGAAACTCTGCACTCATAACTTTGAACGACAGAGAAATCGGCTTTGATAACTACAGCCGAGGACTCAATGTTGCCGTCTTCAATGAATCCAGTGGTCAAAATATCTCTTGCACGACTTTCGATACCTATGCAGAGGGTAATTCAGATTCCTTTGCGCTCTTTGTGGAGAACCTTCCTCTTAGTCGGATTGTAGCTATTGCTGTCAAAGATGAAGCAAGTCGAAATCTCTCAGAGCGTGCAAAAAGAGCATGTGAATCCCTGGGAAGTAGTCTCATCCACAATCTTCAATACCAAGGTTCATGGGCGATGATTGGTCAAAAGGGCGCTGCACCCGGAACAGCGGAAGAATCCTTGTCAAATGATTCTTCCGCAACCGCCTCTCGCTCAATTGCCGTGGAATCTGTCAGCGCCAAGAGTCCCACCATTTCAGCAACATCTGCTGGCGGCAATCATGGAAACATGGCTCAAATTACCATGAATGGGAATATTGTTTCCATTGAGGGAGGATATCAGCGAGGGCTCAATGTTGTGATTTTCGATGAATCGAATGGCAATCAACTCATTAGCCAATCATTTAATTTGTTGGGAAAGGCTTCTGAAGCCGAAGCATTTGCCAAACTGATTGAAGACTTACCTGTAGGTCGTGTTGTGGCGATTGCTGTTAAAGATGAAGCAAGCATAAATCTCTCAGAGCGTGCAAAAAGAGCATGTGAATCAATTGGAAGTCGTATGATTCACAGCCTTAAATTCCGATGTTCGTGGGCTATTGTTGGTTATAAAGGCGCTTCCCCTGGTTCAGTAATAGAAAATCTGAACAATTCTGGACCATTCTACAACTCTGGACCAGTCTCTGTAAAATTTTGGATGTCCTCAATAATTCCCCCCAATGGAGAGGATACTGTGGTTCATTTAAAGACAAGGAGAGGGGGAGAGGGGGCTGTCTCTTATACAC
>JBFRWF010000341.1:0-33436 GCA_051439465.1 Xenococcaceae cyanobacterium
TATCAACGTCGGACTGATTTGGGCGCTTGGTCTGAACTGATCTGTTACCAGTTGGTCAGCGATGAAGCTCCCGATTGCTGGCGCTTACGCCCGCTTTGCGCCTACGGCTCACGTCATTGGCAACTGCCGTTTGGGCGACCATGCCCCAATTCCTTATTTAGCCTGGATTTCAGCCTTTTTGTTCCGACTTTTGTCAGTCAACCAGCTCCTTCCTCATAAAATACAATAAAACTAATTTACGCCTGCGGTAACTTTTCTGGCCCAAGTTTGAATTGGTTCGGCGAATAAAGAATGATAATCACGTAACTCTCTGCTAGTCATCCCAGATTTACTGGCTTCTTCAAATAATTCTTTAAGTGATCGTATGGCCAATTGAGCTGCACCAGGAGAATGAGGAGTAGAAGCTAGTAAAGCTTTCAGCTTGGTGCGAACGCTTTTTAATTTTTCCGAAGTCATTTCTGATTCTAAGTCGCAAGCTCTGGCCGTTGAAGAACCTTCTTCAAATAATTGACTTTTGGGGGGAAGATAGGTGTGAGTTTTGGCATCATAAGCTAAAACTTCTCCCGTTTCAATTTCGTAAATCCATCCATAGATATTTAACTTACCCTGATGTATCTTAGCTCTGACCATTGGATAAGTTTTAAGATTTTCAATCTGGATTAAAACATTCTCGGCAACTAAGGTCTCAATCAATTCTTCACCAGATTGATGAGGATAGTTGTCCAAGACCAAACGTCGAGTTGATTCAGCATGTTTTAACCAGTCATATACTAAGGGCATATCTGCTTGCAGTTTATTTAGCTTTAGCAGTCCTTTCATTGCCCCACAGTGAGAATGTCCACAAATAATTACTTGCTCTATTCCCAAAGCAGTTATGGCATATTCTATAGTACCGCCTTCGCCACCATTCGCAGCCCCAAAAGGAGGCACAATGTTACCAGCGTTACGAATGACGAATAATTCTCCCATATCGGTGCTAGTGATTAGATTGGGAGCCACTCTAGAATCAGAGCAGGTAATAAAGAGGACTCGTGGTTTTTGACCATGAGAAAGCTGCTCTAGAAGCTCCTGATGCTCATGAACATAAGTTTTTCTAAATTCATCTAAACCACGAATTAGCTTTTTCATCAGATATAGTCTTTGCTTAAGATATTTAGTCTTGTACTTCTCGATTATAAGACTAAAATGTAAATATTATTGTATTGTTTCATCTTTCACTTTTTTTCCCTCCACCTCTTTCTTCGTCAAATCCCGTAGTATCTTATAAAACTCAGCAACTCCAAGATTACTTGCTCTCTATAACTTCTCTCTAGCACAAAGTACTACATCGCGAGCAACGCCAACTTTTTTCTCAAAACTTTTCTGTAGCATTAAGCACGACGCAAAGCACACAGAATTGGGTTTTATCTTTTCCAGAAGACTAGCAGAAAATTTTCTGTCAGCTTCACTTTGTAGGACAAGCAGCGACTAAAAGCACACAGAAAGATTTTTTTAAACGCCCAACGCAACAAAATAATCACTTTTGTTGCGCTGACCACCCCAAAACCCCGCGCCGCTAGTCTTTGACCCTGCTACGCAGTGCGCGGAAGTCAAAAGTCACCCATGCTTGCATGCAAAAGGATGGATTAAGTGGTGAGTGCCCTAACTTTTCCAACTTACAGTTCAGCTTTACTTTTGAATGCGTGACTTTTGCATGCAAGCCTTTGAGCGAAGCGAGTGGAGCAGACCGCCAGTTGTTCCCCTGATGGTGGGTCTCAGCAAGATTTGGTCGCTTTATCGGGATTAGGGGAAGCCGATATCAGAAACAGGAGAAGTGGAGTTATGATTTTAATTACTTATCAATCAAGACGAAAAAAAGGGGAAATTTTTTTCTGGCTTAGGAGATGTGGATGCTGCTAAATCTGTTTACCAACGTCGTAAATACCAGCAGATTGAATCTACCGTGGGAGTGGGGCACCATTTCACTCTCATTCTCATTCTTACACCAGTAAATACCTTTTAGAAGGAGGAAATAGTGAAACGAACGTTACTGAGCAGGGTAATCGCATCTTAATCGAGTTCTCAAATTGCTGGAACCTGGCCTAAAATTTGGCTGCATAATTCAAGCTCTGACCTGAACTTCCGCTATAGAATTTATTGTTCTTGTGTCACCCTGTGCTGATGAATTATCAGGGCGCGTGACCTGGTTTAGTTCAGTTGCTCACCTCCTCAAACTCGTCTCTATAAGTCTGGCATCTATCTGGACCAACTCCTCAGGCAGCAGCGCTGGCTGCCAGGATTTTGTACAGGAAGTTATTGTCCATCCCGGCTTTGTAACGCTTCATCTTTAGACTCTGCTTAGATGGTTCACGCTCTTTGTAAGTTAACACTCAAACGACGCAACAACCCCAGGTTCTCCGCAGCATACCCCTGACGAATCCGACTGGCATCTTCATTAAAGGTGACATCGAGCACCCAATGCAGACCGTTTTCAATACTCCAATGGGACCGAATCACCCGGTTGTGTCGCTGGGCATCCGCTTCTAGACTACTGATGTAGAATCGAACTTTGGTCGTTGTTTTATTCCATAATTGTCGCCGACTTCGGACCATCACAACGGTGGTTAAGCCCACCCACTGACTTTGCCGATGCAACGGTGGTAATTGACTCACTGGCACCGCCCAAACCTGACGGGTTTCTATTCGATGATGTCCGGCCTCTACCGTCTCGTAATAGCTGAACTCAATCCCCTGCCAGTTCTTAGCTTGAGCTTGCTTGAACCAATCGGACACCTGCTGGCTGAGCTTTCCTTGGTTGCCTTTGAGAGCCAGCACATACTCTCCTGAGGCCTGCTTGATTTGGGCAGCAATCTCCCGCTGGGTTCCCATGGCATCGAGGGTCACCACCGCTCCCTTGAGGTTGAGCAACTTCAGCACTAAGGGCACTGCGGTAATTTCATTCGACTTGCTATCAACTTTTTGTTGAGCCAGTACCAACCCATGGTCACTGCTCCAGGCGCTCACACTATGCAGTGCTTTGAGGAAAGCCCTCTCGGTCATAGGAACCTCTAGCTGTCTTCCCATCCACATGAATCAGTTCGAGGTCCAATTTCTTCGTGATGCTGCTTACCCAACCCAGAAAGCTGTTTCGCAACTCCTGGGGGTCAAGTAGGCCAAATACCCGCCCAAACGTATCGTGTGACGGAATGCCGTGGGGTAAGTCTAAAAACGTCTCCAACCAAGCCTGCTTGGTCTTACCATAGGTTTCGATAGCGACAAACCCATCTGCTCGGAGAGAGCACTGCCAAAATCGCAATTGTGATAATCGCCACCAACCTATGATCTTTCGTTCGGTCCACTCTGGGGTCCTGCAGGTGCTGAAAATGCTTGAGAACACTATGCGTGCAGGATCTTAGCTTCTTGCTCCTGCTTAGGTGTCAGAACGAGCTTGCCAAAGCCTTTTGTCATTATGACTTACCGGGGAATACAAACCTTTGCTGATCCTTAGGTTAACTGGGAGCATCCCATTTGGGAAAAAAGAGAAAACTTATTCGCGAGTTAACATCGCGAATAATATCGTTTTTTTTATTTCTATGAGTCGTTGAGCTCTACACTGGTAATTTAATTCGCGAGTAACAATCGCGAATATAAAATCTCCCCTCCCCTTGTATTTGCCAAAATGGGATGCGACCAGGCTGGTAGACTGACAAATCCCGTGTAATTGCCATGGAGTAAGGGTTTCCGCCATAAGCGAGGGCTGGCGATTGGAACTTAGGTCTGGCAAGGGTTAGAGCAATCTGAGAAAGCTGTTGTTAGCCCTCGAATTCCCCAGGCGATCGCAGCAGGTTGTTCAAAATCTGGAAAGTAAGCAGAACAAGAGTTTCAGTATTTTTGTCAGTCAATCAGTGCAACCAGGTTTACCGCTTAAGCTTCTCGAGACAGCCTCGACGGCCGGAAACTTTTTAGAGCGTATGTCTCATTTTTTGTCAAGTACAATTTATACAAAATTAGATGCGATTACCCTGCATAATAGAGGGCTTGTTTATCTTCTTTGGTAAATTCAAGGTGCATCATGCTGAGGTCTTTGCCTTTCTCCTCCTTGTGACTCGAAGACTAGATTATTGCTCTTGGGGAAAAAGCGCAAGTTGTGACCGTGCGAAGTATATTAAAGCCGACAGACTGAGCTGTCAAAAATTTATCGTTAATCAGTTTCGTCTGTTTTTATCCCAAGCTGCTTATATTCTGATGTTGGCAATGAGGCAAGCGGCACGGGGGACGAAACTAGCAAAGGCTCAGGTTTCTCGTTTACGGGAAACTGTCATCAAAACTGCGGCTAAAGTGAGCGTTTCAGTCAGACGAGTGTTGGTAGAGTTAGCAGCTCATTGTCATGAAAGCTCGTGAAATTAGTCTGATTATTAATTTAACTCCCAGGAAAATCTGGATGTAAATTTCTGCTTTTCTGAGCCTTGTTTTTTGGCTCATGAATAATCCAGGCTAGCGATGCGGGGAGCAGAAATTTTTCTCCACCCCACCTCAGAGATTTACGGTCACGCGCGATCGCCCAAGGAAGCTGCCAAAATCTCTCGCGCGGTGGAAAATCTAGCCTCAGGAACTCACACAAAACTATCGAGACAGGGCATATGTTGTGTATTACATTACAATGTTTAAACCACGTCCCCCCAAGACAAATTGATTTTACTTCGCCGAAAGCGGATTGTTTCGATGAAAACAGCACGGATTCACGAATACGGCGGCCCGACTTCTGTTCGGGTCGATGATGTAGAGGTTCCCGAACCAGGTCCAGGTGAAGTCAGGATTCGCGTTAGGGCTGCCGGGATGAACAATTCTGACCTTCAGACGACCTATGGAACCTATCAAGGATATGGTCATCGGGGATTGCCTCATATCCTTGGTCAGGAGGCAGCTGGCGAGGTCGATGCCGTTGGTCTGGGAGTGACGGGATTTGCCCTTGGGATGCGGGTAGTCGGGCACGTGAGCGGTGCCTTTGCTGAAACGGCGATTGGACCTGCAGCGGAGTTGTTACCCCTTCCCGATGAGGTTTCCTTTGATGTGGCAGCCAGCTTGCCCATTGCCTATCTGACTGCCAGTATGGCACTCGTCCACAAAGCAAAGGTCAAGGCCCGAGAGTGGGTACTCGTGCATCCAGGCAGTGGCGGCGTTGGGACAGCAGCGATTCAACTTGCCAAATTGCTAGGGGGACGAGTCATTGCCACTGCGGGTACTGCAGCGAAGGTGGAGCGCCTGCTCGAATTGGGTGTCGAATGCGGACTCGACTACAGAACCAAGGATGTGGCTTCTGAGGTTCGGAGGATCGCCGGGGATGGAGTTCAGGTAGCACTCGACGGCGGGGGGAAAGTGACGTTTCCTCATTGCCTTGAGTCTATAGCCAATAATGGTCGCATCGTCTCATACGGCTACACTACTGGCATGGATGCTACTCTGCCACTAGTCAAACTGATCGGGCGCAATGTCACGCTCTACGGCATTGCACTCTGGTACAACAATGACTATCGGGCAACTCTGGCAACACTGCGCGATCTTGTCATTCCAGGGATTGCTGAGGGCAAGTTACAGCCAGCGATCGATGAGGTAGTTGGTTTGGAAGGGGTATCTCGGGCACTGCTTCGGATGGAGAAGCGGGGTATTCTTGGGAAGATTGTTGTGGTGCCATAATTTTGGGTATTGGTGGGTTAATAGTTTGACATTAAGATAAAAAGGAGTAATTCCCATGTCTAATATCAGAGATGAAATGCCAGTACTCGTCCGACATGAAGGCGACTGGGCAGGAACTTATACAGTAATCGACAATGATGGAAATATCATCGACAAGCACGAGTCCCATATAACCTGCCAGTTTCCAGAAGATGCTCCCTATCCCTATTTCCAAACCAATCGGTATAAGTGGCCAGAAGGAAAGGTTCAGGAGTATCAGTTCCCCGGAGCTTACCGGGACAAAAAGCTCTGGTTTGATACGGAGCGCATTAACGGGCATGCCTGGGAAGCTGACGATTCCATTATTATCCTCTACTTCAGTTACAAAGACATACCGGATGCGTACATCTATGAAATGATCCATATTAGTCCCTGCAACAACCATCGAGCCCGCACTTGGCATTGGTTCAAAAGCAATCAAATTTATCGACGGACTCTGATTAAAGAAGAGCGGGTGCGTTGACTGATGACCTATAGTTTAAGTAGTTGTTCGATTACCAACCCAAATCTAAACTCCAGTAGAGCATTGAAGAGAAAAAAATGAACCAACGCATCAAGAGAGCATTTTTAGACACAGAAGATGGACAGATTCTTTACCGAATCGGTGGGGAAGGCGAGCCGCTACTTTTACTGCACATGACTCCCCGCAGTAGTGATGAATTTCGCGAATTGATGCCAATTATGGCTCAAAACAGACGGGCGATCGCGATGGATTTAATGGGGTTAGGTGATTCTGACAAGCCCCCCAAAGTATATTCAGTTGCAGATTATGCCAAAACGGTGATTGCACTTTGGGATGAATTGGGCATCAAAAAAAGCAGTATTCTCGGTAGTCTCACAGGGGGTTATATTGCAGGAGAAGTGGCAGCAGCCTACCCAGAGCGAGTTGAAAAACTAATTCTCTGCAATGTACATGGATTTGACAAAGAAGAGACAGACAAGATTTTAAAGAGATATTCTGAAGGGTTTAAAATTAAAGAGGATGGCTCCCACCTGATGGAAAGATGGTTGGCTCGTGTCAATTACGTTGGAGAGGGAGAGTTAAATCACCGTTGTGTCTTGGATGATTTGAAGTGTTTTGGCTCTCCTGTATACACCGGATTGGCTGTGGCAAGCTACTGTCTTTCTGCCAAAGAACGATTTAGTTTGATTAAGTGTCCTGTTCTGATTTTATCAGGGGCAAAGGCGTTAGAACCATTAGAAAAATTAGGTTTAGCAAAAGCTGAAAATCAATTTTGGCTCTCGAAAGTAATTCCTCATGGCAAAGGGGTTGAACTGGAAGGCGGAACCCTCTGGATGATGAATCAGATGGCTGAAGAAGTTTCTAAAATTGTTATTGATTTTCTGGAAACATAAGAATTTAATCTTCTTGTTATAGGGCGAGAATTTGACTTTAGTCATGGGAAAATATTGAAATCATAAAAGTCGTTTACTTAATTAGAAATGAAGCAAAAAATGCAAAAACTAAAAAGAGCATTTTTAGACACAGAAGATGGTCAGATTCTTTACCGCATCGGTGGTGAAGGAGAGCCTTTACTTTTACTTCATCAAAATATAAATAGTAGTAATGAGTTTCGAGAGTTGATACCAATTTTTGCTCAGAAAATGCTTGTCATTGCTATGGACTTTTTAGGTTTTGGTGATTCTGATAAGCCTCCCAGAATGTATTACATTGAAGACTATGCCAAAACTGTAATTTTACTTTTAGATGCATTAGGCATAAAAAAAGCGAGCATCCTTGGACACCATACGGGTGCTTTTGTAACGGGAGAAGTGGCAGCAGCATATCCTGAACGAGTCAACAAAATTGTCTTGGCTAATATCGATTATTTCGAGGAACAGGAAAGAACAGCTCTCTACAACAGATTTTCTGAGGCTTTCCAAATTAAAAAAGACGGTTCTCACCTGATGAAAAGATGGCCAGTTCGCTTAAGTTATGTAGGCTCGATAGAATTAAATCACCGTTGTTTTTTAGATGAGTTGAAATGCTATGGCTATCCTCCGTATGCACCTTTTGCTGTGCTCAACTACACAGAAAAGTCATTAAAACGGTTTGGTTTAATCAATTGTCCAACCCTCATATTGTCTGGAACCGAGGAAATAAAACAGCTTGAGCGACTTGGTTTAGCAAAGGCAGAAAACAGGCAGTTGATTAAAAAAGCAATTCCTCTTGCCAAGATGGTTGATATTGAAGGTGGGACAATATACATGATGAACCAGATGCCTGATGAAATATCCAGAATAGTAGTTAATTTTCTTGACCAAACAGGTAGTTAGTGCTGTAATGATGATGTTGTGCTTCCAGTGTATCTGATACAGACGTGAGTTCGATGATAGGATCTCAAAGCTTAAATTTTGGGGTAAAGGGTAAGGGTTAAGGGAACGGAGTAATCAGCCTTTCTCCCTTCCCCCTTCACCTTTCCCCATTGCTGAATGCCTCTTGAGTTAGTCTGTCGAACTCACTTTGATACAGGAGTGATTATAGCAAGAAAACACATTGAATTGATTTAACCAGACGATGTCTTGCCAAGCAATATCCACCCATTTATGGCAAGCTGCTGAAGTTTTACGAGAGGCGAACGCTAGGCGGTCATTCAATTTTGCACTTCGATCAGCTTTGCTGCTTATCACCCATGTGCATCTCTATGTGCATAGGACAAGACTGTTCCAAGTTTTGATAGATCCCTATCAACTCGTACAAAGGATAAGCCGCCATCATCAGTCTTGTGCCTAGGAAGGGTGTTAAAGCTGGGACAGTAGCAATAGTGATCCTTCGCGAATCGGTAGTCTCCTATGTCACAGTATCCAGCTAAACCATATGCCTCTTCATTATAAGATTGAATCATTGGATACCTGCCGTCATAATGTGGCAAGATAGCAAGCAGCCATACTCCACCACCATTACTATCTTGCCTGAGGAACTTCTTTTTAGCTGGCTCAAACTGCAACGTATCTGTCTTGCCCCATGGTAGCAGTTTGCTATCCAATGCTGGGATGAAGTCACACATCCTGGCATCTGGATGATCGCATTGTGACGCTTCATATCTCAACGGAATCGGCCCATTTTCCATCCAGAGAATTTCTACTGCTTCATCCCCTAACACTTTCCAAGGGCCAACTTTTACTCCGGCAGGGATAAAAGAGTAACCATGCTTATCTAACTGCCATTCCCCCACTTGGATCGCCCCTTTGAGCACAAAAATCTCTAAATCAGCCGTAAATATCCCTGCGGGGGCTTCAAATTGGGAGGGTAGAGCAACTTTTGATGTGGATGCGCCACACTCATGCCAAGATAATAATCGCCGTGTTCCCAGTGGGACATTTTCTGGCATTCCATTGATGCGCCACTCTGACGCTTCTGGTACAGTATTGGAGTCAAACAATTGGTATTGACGAGGCACGTAGTCTGGGGAAATTGCTGTACTTCTACCGGATAGGTTCATGCGCCCCCTGCCATCTCCACCCCAATCTTCTTTGATTGATTGTACTTGAGGTTCAGCATTAAAATTTCCTTGGTTTTCACCCATCAGCTTATAGTCTCCTAATAAAGTGCATTTTTTGATGAGTTGTGTCCATCTTAAAACTAAAGATAAGACTACAATTTAATCTATTTCTGTATCTCTTGCAATGAATAGTAGAACTTCTTCATTATTGTAGGGGCGAAGCATTTGAGGGATCAATTGTGAAACGCATCATTAAGTTGAATATCCAAATGCTACTCTACTCGACTGATTTTTGTTTATGGGGAAAACCATTATGAAAGTTGCACTGGTAACTGGAGGAACTCGTGGTATAGGCTTAGCCATTTCTCGCAAGCTTGCGAGTGACGGCTTCAATCTTGTCCTTGGATACAGTTCCAATCACGAAACCGCACTCAAAGCAAAGAAGGAATTGGAAAAGTCGAACATTAAGGTTGTGACAGTAGCAGGAGACATCAAGAAATCCAAAACAGTTGATGAACTTTTCAAAACATTAGAAGAAAACTTCAACAGCCAACTGACTGCTTTTGTTCATGTTGCTGGGTACGCAATCACCGCTACACTTCCTGGAGGATTCACCTTTGAACAGTATGAGGAGGCTCAGGAACTCTACCCAAAAGCTTTTCTCAGGTGCATGGAAAAGGCATTGAGTTACATGTCTGACAGTCAGGGTAGGGTGGTAGTCATCTCTGCTAGCGGTGTCCATAACCCAGGTAAAGTATATGCTATGGCTGCACCAGCAAAAGCTGGGATGGAAATACTTGCCAAGCACTATGCTGTAGCTGTAGCCCCACGGAGAATTACTGTCAATATTGTCACGCCAGGCTACATCAAAACTCAGGCATGGGATGGATATCTGGAGAAGCTTCCCTCTATTAACAAGCTGCCACCAAAGGCCACTCCCATGGGAAGATGGGGTCAGCCCGAAGACGTGGCTCCATTGTTGGCTTTTCTTTGTTCACAGGAGAGCGGGTTCATCACAGGTCAACATATTTATGTAGATGGTGGACTGGGACTTTCCTTGTTTTGGAACATTCATCATCTGATACCAAATCCGGGGTGAAAACCCCCTTTATAGATTTTGACTGGTGTCTACTTATATCCAAGCAAAAGATAGTATATTTGTACTAATCAACTGAAACTGACTAACAAGTGTCTAGCGGTTATCCCCGGTGATGTCTACCTCAGCAGATGTTTCTCATCAACGCTTCCACTCCCAAGCCTATGAATCCCTCACAGGAGTAGTGGAGCGACTGACCTATCACTCCTCTGAATCCGGTTACACAGTAGCGCGGCTGAAAGTACCCAGAGCTTCCGACTTAGTAACCATCGTAGGGAACTTCGCCAACATTCAAGCCGGACAAACCCTGAAACTCAAAGGCTTTTGGCGCGACCATCCCCAATATGGGCGACAATTTCAGGTGGTGCAGTACACTGAAACAAAACCCGCTACCCTCACTGGGATGGAGAAATATCTGGGGAGTGGACTAATCAAAGGCGTGGGTCCAGTGACCGCCAAGCGCATTGTCGCTCACTTTGGACTGGCGACCCTCGAAGTGATTGAAAATCAAGTCGAACGTCTCAGTGAAGTTAGAGGAATTGCCAAAAAGCGCATCGCTCAGATTCAAAAAGCCTGGGAGGAGCAGAAAGCCATCAAAGACGTGATGGTCTTTCTTCAAGGACATGGGGTTTCCACCACCTACGCCGTCAAGATATTCAAGCAGTACGGGGAAGCTGCTATTACTACAGTCACCAACAACCCCTACCAACTCGCCGTCGATATCTACGGCATTGGCTTCCTCACTGCCGATAAGATTGCTCGCAACCTGGGAATCTCCCCAGGCTCAGCCTTTCGCTATCGGGCTGGCGTGCTCCACGTTTTGAGCGAAGCGGCCTCCGCTGGACATTGCTTTCTCCCTCAACCGGAATTGGTAAACCTGGCAGCGGAGCAGCTCACCACCTCCGAGCACCAACCCGAACGGGAGGCGATCGCTTCTATTGCAAACCAGATGTATCAGTCCCGGGAACTGATTGTGGAAATAGGAGCAGGAGAAATGCCTCTGTGCTACCAACCCACCTTCTTCCACACCGAGGAAAACCTGGCACAACTGCTGCAACACCACTTATCCCATCCCCTCAGCGCCGATCTTCTCCGGGTGCGGAACTGGATTGAGCGCTTCACCCAAAGCCGAGGGATTCAGCTAAGCGAGCAGCAGCAGCAAGCAGTGGAGATGGCAGCCAGTTCCAGAGTGATGATTCTCACAGGCGGTCCCGGCTGCGGCAAAACCTTTTGCACTCGCACAATCGTCTCCCTGTGGAAAGCAATGGACAAATCCATTGCTTTAGCCGCTCCTACTGGACGCGCCGCGCAGCGACTCTCGGAAATGACGGGGGTGGAAGCCAAAACCTTGCATCGGCTGTTGGAATTTGACCCGGCAACGATGGGATTTAAGCGGGATTTGGACAATCTGCTGCCATACACTGCTATTGTAGTGGATGAAGCCTCGATGCTGGACTTATTTCTCGCCCATTCCCTCCTCAAAGCTGTGCCTATGGATGCTCAACTGCTACTGGTGGGAGACGTGGATCAATTGCCTTCCGTGGGGCCGGGAAACGTCTTAAAAGACCTGATAAACTCCCGACGGGTTCCGGTGGTGCGACTGACTCAGGTATTCCGCCAAGCAGAATGCAGTGCCATTGTCCGAGCCGCGCACCAAATTAATCGAGGTCAGTATCCCGTTTTGGAGCCGATTTCCGATGTGCCTCAGTCCGACTGTCTTTGGCACAACGGGGGATTCGAGCCGGAGCATGGGGTGCAGGTGGTTTGCGAGTTGATTCAAGACCTGATTCCTCGACTCGGTTTTAACCCAGCAACGGACGTGCAAGTATTGTGTCCGATGACGCGGGGGGTGGTGGGGACTCGGAACTTCAACCAGGTACTGCAGCAGCTGATCAATCCTCCCAGTCTTGATAAGGCAGAGATTGCCAGAGGAGGGACGACTCTAAGAGTGGGGGATAGAGTGATTCAGCAGAAGAATGATTATCAGCGGGAGGTATTTAATGGAGACTTGGGGGTGGTGAAGGGAATCGATACCACAGAGCAAGAAGTGACAGTGCAGTTCGACCAGCGATTGGTCACCTATGACTATGCCGACTTAAATGAGATTACCTTGGCTTGGAGTATTTCAATTCATAAAAGTCAAGGTTCAGAGTATCCGGTGGTGATTCTGCCTCTGTATATGACTCATTATCTAATGCTATCTCGCAACCTCCTATATACTGGACTGACTCGTGCCAAGAAGTTGGGAATTGTGATTGGGGGGAAGAAGGCGATCGCGATCGCTGTTAAGCAACTCAAAGAACAGCAGCGTTATACAAGGTTACAAGAGAGATTGAGCAGTTAAGCAATTCATGAGAGATAAAAACATTTGGCGTCCTGGGGACTTGTCATGGCCTTTCTGGCCTGCGGTGCCCCTCTACCCTTACGGCAGGCGGCGGACACTCCGCCGAGAAGTGGTTAAGGACATGGTCTGGACCTTCGACCAGCTGCAGGGCATCCTCTATGTCGTCATGCCGATTCGCATGACCGTCGTTAAGCTCTCTTATGGGGGTCTTTTGGTCTATGCGCCAGTCGCGCCGACCCCAGAGTGTGTCCGGGGAGTCAGGGAGTTGGAGGCATCCCACGGCGACGTCAAGTACATTATCCTGCCAACCGTCTCCGGCATAGAGCACAAGGTCTTCGTTGGCCCCTTCGCCAGACGCTTTCCAAAAGCGCAGGTATTCGTAGCTCCTCACCAGTGGAGCTTCCCGCTGAACCTCCCCCTTAGCTGGCTCGGCTTGCCCTGGGGGCGCACTCAAGTGCTCCCCAAGGATAGTACCGATTCTCCCTTTGCCGATGATTTTGACTACGCGATGCTCGGTCCCATCAACCTTGGTCCGGGACCGTTTGAGGAAGTTGTATTCTTCCACAAGTACTCGGGCACACTGCTCGTGACTGACTCGGTGATTTCCGTGCCGGAGGAGCCGCCGGCGATCGTCCAACTTGAACCGTACCCCTTGCTGTTCCACGCTCGCGATGATGCGTTCGATGTCATCGAGGACAGTGATGCCAGCCGACGCCAGGGATGGCAGCGCATGTCGCTGTTTGCGGTTTACTTCCGACCGAGTGCACTGCAGGTGATTGGATGGAAGCAGGCGTTTCGCGATGCTCTCAAAGCGCCGGAGCGGTCACCGAAGGCTTATTTCGGTCTGTTCCCGTTCAAATGGAAAGAGGGCTGGAAGCGGTCATTCGATGCCCTGCGAGGGGGCGGCCGCCTGTTGGTAGCACCGATTCTACAGACTCTCATTCTCAACCGGGCACCCAGGGAAACAATCGACTGGGCTGACTTGGTGGCAAGCTGGGAATTCCAGCGGATTGTTTCGAGCCACTTTGAGAAGCCCATCTCCGCCAGCCCGCGTCAGTTCCGGCAGGCGTTCGCTTTTCTGGAGAAAAATCCCTCCGGGGGTTCGGGCTTCTCCGGGAGTGAAAGTGAGCCCCTGCTCGAGTCGGACTTGGGATTCCTCAGGAAACTCTCCGAGAGCCTGACTAGGCGCGGCGTGACGCCGCCACCGAAGGAAAAGGTGTTGCGAATGGAAAGCTGATTTTTCTGACAATTTGGTAGATTGCGGTATTTTCTGCTAGACTCAAGGGAGTATCGCAATATGGCTAATTATTACGGCTCTTCCGAACTGTTCCCTGTTCCCTGTTCCTTACTCCAAGTGTCCCGCCTTAAGTTGTTAGCCGTAGATATATTAAAACGAACAGTTGGTATTTTTATTGTAAATCAATCCTTCACTCGCTTCGAAAATATTTTCAGTTAACAGGCGAAATTTTTCCTCGCCATTAGAAGTGCTTATTGTTATTATCTTGTCCGAAATCTTCCAGGTTCCTTGGTAATAATTAACATCTTTTCTAGTTGCATTAGATTCTCGATAATAAAATGAGACCTCGACTCTTTGTAAATATTGACCATTTCGGTTAAATTTATAGGTATAAACACTAGTTGAATCTCCCGAAGCGTTAGATGTTTGGTTGGAGGAAGACCAACAACTTCCAGCAATTTCTTTGGGAAATTGTTTGGATAAATATAAAACTTTTTCTGTTGGCTCGATTGCTATAGCAGATTGAGTAAATATTCCCAAAGCAATTGGCAAGAGCAATGTAGATAATAAATTTTTCATTGAATTAATGTGAAGACAAAAACGACAAGTTGTAGTTTTTTTGTGCGACGAATTTACTGCAATATTGGAGCAGTAAATTAAACCTTTGTCCCAATCAAGGGTAAAGGCATTTTTAGTGAAACGCTTTCCGTTCCGTACAGCCGGCTATCCACTTAAGCCGGGACAGTTTATATATGTTTTGATTTGCCACGACTCATTTAGGACTACTATATTCCCCATTACCTATTTCCCCTTACCTAGTCCCCATTACCTATTCCCTATTCCCTATTCCCTAATTCCCTATTCCCTGATCCGAAGTTCCCTGATCCGAAGTTCCCTGTTCCCTGATCCGAAGTTCCCTAGTGTCCCGCCTTAAGTTGGTAGCCGTACAGCCCAAGCCTTACACACGATAGTTAAAGAAGGCGATCGCTCTCTAACCATCTTGCTATTCAAGTAAGACTAATCGGCGATCGCCTTCTTTGGCAATCAGGATAGCCCGAAACCTCACCAATGTCACTTTTCCAAAAGGAGCTTGTTCACAGTCGAGGCAGTTGAGAACTAATTGCCATCGTCTGTCCATACTCCTTTTTTGTCAACTCCTTCTACTGGACTGCCGCTCTAGGCATAACGTCTTTATTGGCGAAGTCACTCTCAAACTAACTATCTCGCGCCCCGCTAACGAACACCGGATTGAGTGCGTGTTTTTTGTTGATCGGGATGGCATTTTGCACGTCTTGGCCAGAGATGCCCACACTGATGCCCCTCCCGTCGATGAAAAATTCGACCACTTCTACCGCCTGACTCAACAGGAAGTGGATGCCTTACTCAGAGAAGCTAAGACTCACCAAGAGGAAGATGCGATAATCAGCTGCCTGTTGCAGTTGCAGGAAGAATTCAAGAGGTTAGAGGGCTTGGACAAGAAAGAGGGTGTTTTTATAGAAAAAAATGAGCAATTTGGCCGTCGCCATCGAGAATCGCAATATGATTGAAGCAGAGGAACTGCTAGGGGAACTGAAGGGACTAATATGAATCAAACCAAGCGGCGCTGGACTTGGATGCGTTCATAATAGTAAATGAGCCACTAAAAACAAGTGATAATTGATAACTGATAACTAAATAACTGATATGATTGCCAATCCTAAACCCCAATTGATGACTCCCCAGGAATATCTTGAATGGGAAGAACAACAACCGCTTAAGTATGAGTACGTCAATGGCGAAGTTTTTGCCATGACGGGGGGAACAATCCCTCACAATGATATTGCTGTTAATTTAACGACCGCTTTAAAAAATCATCTGCGAGGCACGGGCTGCAAAGTCTCTATGGCAGATGCCAAACTAGGTATCTCTGAAAAAGGACCTTTTCACTACCCTGATATTATGGTAACTTGCGATGAACGAGATAGGAGAGCGATGGAGTTTATTCAATATCCTTGTCTAGTGGTCGAGGTTCTTTCTGCTGGAACAGAAGCCTATAACAGAGGAGATAAATTTAAACACTATCGCCGTCTCAAAACCCTTAAAGAATACGTCCTTATTAGTGCTGACAAAATGAATATTGAGTGTTATCGACTCAATGAGAGAGGCAAATGGGAATTGACTGCTTACTCCGTTGAGGAAACAGAAGACATAGAACCAGAAATTCACTTGACCAGCGTTGATTTTCGCTGTCCTATTTCTCTGCTTTATGAGGACGTTATTTTTCCTGAAGAAAATGATTAATTCTGCGCCTCTTGTGAGATTTAAAACTTTCCTGAATACACTGAGTAAATTTGATGGCGCAATTTGTGCGATCGCCGAGCAACCAAAGAACGGATTAAAACAATTCTTCCCCAGCGATCGCCAGTTACTTGACAACATTGTGACTGGGTACAAACCAAGAGAGAAAATTACAAGATGGATAACAACGAGCGAGCCAGTAAAAAGCTCAGAAAACAAAAAAAAATAGCGAGAGCAAAACTCAATGACTTGCCACCACAGCAAGCACAAAAAATTGTTAACGATGTCTTATTTGCTGATAAATGGAAACCAGATATAGAAGATTTTAACTGGTCTAGCTCGTTATGGAATAGTGAAGATGAAGAAACTGAATCCTATTGAATTAAAAGAGGTATTTATTCAGCTACAACAAGAGGATATCGATCTGGTTTTGGTAGGAGGTCAAGCTATTAATTTTTGGGCTACTTTATACCGCGATCGCGAACCAAAATTAGAGCAGTATTTACCATTTTCTAGTGAAGATATTGACTTTTTTGGGGGCAGAATAGAAGCGGCAATTTGCCATCAAATATTAGGCGGAGACCTGAAACTAAATCGAGATTTTAATCCCAGTCCGAATTCCGGCGTAATCGTTACTAATTTCCAAAATAACAAATTGAGGATTGATTTTCTCTATTCAGTTTTTGGACTTAACGATACCGAAATATCTGAGTCAGCTATTATTTTTGTGGGGAAAGAAGAATTAGCCGGAATAGAATTAAAAGTCTTAAATCCGATTCTTTGCTTAGAAGGAAAACTCAAATCAGTGGTCGGATTACCCCAGCAAGGAAGACAAGATTTAAAACATCTACAAATTTCTTTGTTGTGTGCTAGAGAATTTACGAAAAATATATGTACGAATAAATCCTCGCGTACTGGCTTAAAATTAGTAGAGCGAATCACTAAGAATGCCATGACAGAAGCTGGCTTGCAAGTATGGCATCAACATCAAATATTTATCGAATCTGCTATTCCCTTAGATATAATTGCCGATTTAAAAGATGAAAAATGGGTAAACTTTAATCAAATTAGACTGTCTCAAATATTAGAACAAATAGAGACTAAAAGACAAAGATATCAACAAGCGATCTCCCAATAATTAACTCTGTTTTTAGCAGGGAGCAGGGAGCAGGGAGTAGGGAGAGGAATGATTTCTGATGTTGTTATTAACAGAAAAAGTGCAGGAACTTTTTTATTAGTCTTTATTTCTGTCATTGATCATGTCTAGAAATAGGATATTAAGAAAGTTTTGCCCAATCCCACCAACATAAAAATTGCCTGATTTTCTTTCACAAAGTCAACACCCTACCCCTGACCCCTTAACAACTGAACCTCTTGACGCACCGCCACCCCATCCGCCTCCGATAAAGCCCCATCATGGAAAAGCAGCAGTAACCTGACTTGTTCCGAACGAGAGACCAAAGCCCGAGCAGCCTGTTGGAAAACCGGACAGAGTAAAGTCCCCCTATTAGCTTCCATTGGGGCAATAGACTGTTGTTCCTGTTCGCAATGACCCGAAACTAAGGGTCGATGGATAAGCGGATGGGCTCCTCTTTTGAATCCCCAAACCCCAAAAACAAGACCAGCGATCGCCGCAGCTCGATCTAACATCAGCGTCGCAGCAGTAGCAGCCTGGAGCAGTTTTCCCCCCATCGAACCACTCTCGTCCACCAAAACCAGCATCGCTACCGAACGGGCGATCGCCCGGGCTTGCTTAAGGACTTGTCCAAAATTAACTTCGGATTTTTGACATTCGAGTTTAAACTAAATCGATACCTCACGAGTGCGATCGCTATTTCACGACTCACCGTTCGCAAAAATGGTGGGTTACGGCGCTTGGAATCTACCAGTTACTTGTTCTCAACTCCAGAGTCGCCGCGCCTAACCCACCCTACCATCGACTTTTCAAACACGCTCTAAGTACAACTGTAGTACTAGCCTCTAGTTTTCTGTGACCAAACCCTTGTGGGTAGTCCCCAAATATAGATGAAGCCTTCCGCCGCCTTATGGTCGAATTGGTCATCGGCTCCATAAGTTGCCAAATCAGGGGCGTAGATAGAATTATCTGAGTGCCGTCCCACAATGGTGGCATTGCCTTTGAACAATTTAACCCGCACGCTGCCAGAGACACGCTCCTGAGTTTTCTGAATGAAGGCATCCAGAGCCTCTTTTAAGGGGCTAAACCACAGCCCTTTATAGATAAGCTGACTATAGGTATCTTCGATACCGCGTTTGTATTGAGTAACATCGGCGATGAGAGTCAGGCTTTCTAAGTCGCGGTGAGCTTCGATGAGAACCAAGAGAGCTGGTGTTTCATAGATTTCCCGCGATTTAATCCCGACCACACGGTTTTCGATGGTGTCAATGCGCCCGACACCATGTTTGCCAACTATCTCATTGAGCTGAGTAATCAGTGTTACGGGGTCGAGAGCCTTGCCGTTGATAGTAGTGGGGATGCCCTGCTCAAAGCCGATTTCGACGTATTCAGGCTCATCTGGAGTATCCGCGATCGCCTTGGTCATGGTATATATTTCCTCTGGTGGTTCCGTCATCAAATCTTCCAGAGGTCCCGCTTCAATACTGCGACCGAGTAAATTGCCGTCAATGCTATAAGGAGAGGACTTTTTCACTGGGGATGAGATGCCAAATCGCTCTCCATAGGCTATTGTTTCCTCACGACTCATCCCCCATTCCCTTGCTGGTGCTAGCACTTTCAGGTTGGGGTTGAGTGCCATAATCCCAACATCGAAGCGAACTTGGTCATTCCCCTTGCCAGTACAGCCGTGAGCGACAGCATCAGCGCCGTACTTTTGGGCAGCTTCTACCAACAGCTTAGCAATCAGCGGACGAGCCAAAGCAGTAGAAAGGGGATAGCGATTTTCATACAGTGCATTTGCTTGAAGAGCAGGGAAAGCATAGTCTTTGACAAAACTTTCTTTAGCATTCTCCACCAGAGATTGAGCAGCCCCGCATTTAAGGGCTTTTTCTTGGATTGAACCGAGTTCTGCTCCCTGACCTAAATCTGCTGCCAGGGTAATCACCTCTTCTACTCCCCATTCTTCCTTGAGGTAGGGGATACACACAGAAGTATCAACTCCACCAGAATATGCAAGTATAACTTTATTGGCGCGACCCATAAATTTTTGACCCCGGAAAACGAATAATTGGTTATTTGTTATCGTGAGCAAACAACAAACAACAAACAACAATAACAAAAGTTTCCCTAACTACCAATGACTAAGAACTAAAAAAAAATTTAAAGCTTCACCATACCTATTAAATACATACCTTATTATGGATTTTACGCGTAAAATTGTATAAATATTGACAAAACTTGAGCTGATAATATGCTGTTTTTGAGCAATGTCTTCTACGAAATTGCAGCACTGCTAGCGATCGCCACTACAGTCGGAGCCTTGGCTCTCTGGCTGCGGCAACCGCTAATTATGGCGTTTATTGCCGTTGGCATCCTAGTGGGACCAGCAGGATTGAGCTTGGTGGTTTCCAGTCATCAGGTGGAACTGTTCGCCGAGCTTGGCATCGCCTTACTCCTGTTTGTTGTTGGGCTAAAGCTCGATCCTCACGAGATCAGCGCCGTTGGACCAGTGGCGATCGTGACAGGTCTAGGTCAGATTGTGATGACGGGATGCCTGGGTTATCTGATCTCCTTATTACTGGGGCTAAGTGCGGTAGCTGCCTTCTATGTCGGGATGGCTCTCACCTTTTCCAGTACCATCATCATCGTTAAGTTAATGTCCGACAAAAGAGAGATTGATGCACTACACGGTCGCATCGCTGTCGGTGTCCTGATTGTACAAGACATAGTTGTGGTGCTAGTCATGATTGGACTGACCGCTTTTGGCACAGACAACCAACAAGCCAGTTTAGGACAAGAAGTACTTATGGTTCTCGCTAAGGGGAGTGCCTTCTTGATTCTAGTAGGGCTTGCCACATGCTATCTACTGCCACACCTCTTGCATGCACTAGCTCGCTCCACTGAGTTATTAATCCTGTTCGCCATTGCCTGGGCGATCGCCCTCGCTTCTGTAGGAGATGCTTTGGGGTTTAGCAAAGAGGTGGGTGCCTTCATTGCGGGGGTTGCCCTCGCCTCCACCCCTTACCGTGCAACTCTTGGCGCACGGCTGGTGAGCCTGCGCGACTTCTTGTTACTGTTCTTCTTTATTAACCTTGGTGTCCATATCGATATCAGCCATCTAGGGGCTCAGTTAGGTCCAGCTATAATTTTGTCTTTATTCGTGCTAATTGGCAAACCCCTGATGGTGATAGTTCTGATAGGGGCAATGGGTTACCGGAAGTACACAAGCGCCATCACCAGTCTTTCCCTAAGCCAGATCAGTGAATTTTCCCTAATTCTAGCTGCCCTCGGCGTCAGCTTGGGTCATATCAACGAAGAAGTCATGGGACTGATCACCTTAGTTGGACTGATCACTATGGGACTGTCTACCTACGCGATTCTCTACTCCCATATTCTCTATGAGTGGCTTGCTCCCTGGCTGTGCCTATTTGAACGCAAAATCCCTCACCGAGAAGAAACCTTCCGCGATTTAGGTGAAGCAGAGGTATCCCAGGTTGACGTAATCTTGTTCGGGCTAGGTCGATATGGCGGCAGCATGATTCAGGATTTGCATCAGCATGGGTTGGTTGTCCTCGGCGTGGATTTCGATCCAGAGATAGTGAAATTCTGGCGCAAGGAAGGTATGTTGACATTCTACGGGGATGCAGAAGATCCTGAGTTTGCCGCTGTGCTTCCCCTCAATGATGCCCGTTGGGTGGTTAGTACAATTCCAGGACAGCGTATTGGTCTGACACTGTTGCACGCCCTGAAGCACCATGATTTTCTAGGTCGCGTTGCCCTCACGAGTCACACCCTCCGGGAAATGGATATTCTCAAACGCGCTGGTGCCGATCTGGTGTTACTTCCGTTCCGCGATGCGGCTTCGGAGGCAGCTCGTACACTTGCGGAATTAAGTGACAAAGCTAATCAGTAACTAATACCAAATCCGGGTTAACTACCCCCTTTTTTCCGGAAGCAGGGAACAGGAAACAGGGAGCAGGGGAAGCAGGGGAAGCAGGGGAAGCAGGGGGAGCAGGGGGAGCAGGGGGAGCAGGGGAAGGAAAAGACAACAAATTGATAAAGGGGGTTCTAGATCCGGATTCAGTATAAAACCTTTCCAGAGCTTGGTACGATAAATCTTTGCAGCTAAAAAAAATCGATATGAGTACACATCCATATGGAATCGCGCCTCACGGCGGTCAACTAATTAATCGCATTGCTACCCCTGCGGAACGCCAGGAATTTCTCGATCAAGCAGACCACTTACCTAAAGTTCAACTCGATCACCGTGCTACCTCCGATCTTGTGATGATCGCCATTGGTGGGTTTAGTCCCCTCAATGGCTTTATGGAACAAGCAGACTATGAGAAGATCGTCGATGATATGCGCCTGGTCAATGGTATTATCTGGTCGATTCCCATCACCCTCTCCGTCAGTGAGGAAGTAGCAGAACCTCTCAAAGAAGGAGACTGGGTTCGTCTAAATGACCCTCAGGGCAATTTTGTCGGGGTATTAGAACTGACCCAGAAATACCGCTATAACAAAGCCCACGAAGCTGTTCATGTCTACGGCACCGATGAAATTAAGCATCCCGGCGTGAAAGTAGTCTATGAACAGGGTCCCATTAATCTGGCTGGTCCAGTCTGGTTGATCCAGCGAGATCCTCATCCTCTGTTTCACCAGTATCAGATTGACCCAACCCAGTCACGGACAATGTTTAAAGAGAAAGACTGGAAAACCATCGTTGGCTTCCAGACTCGTAACCCGATTCACCGCGCCCACGAGTACATCCAAAAATGCGCCCTCGAAGTTGTGGATGGCTTGTTCCTACATCCCTTGGTAGGGGCAACCAAAAGCGATGACATCCCTGCCGATGTGCGGATGCGCTGCTACGAGATTATGATGGAGAGCTATTTCCCGAAAGACCGGGTAATTCTGGCGATTAACCCCTCATCGATGCGCTACGCTGGGCCAAGGGAGGCAATTTTTCACGCCCTGGTACGCAAGAACTACGGGTGCACTCACTTTATCGTCGGTCGCGACCATGCTGGAGTCGGTGACTACTACGGCACCTACGAGGCTCAACAGATCTTCGATGAATTTGAGCCAGAGGAATTGGGTATTACACCAATGAAGTTTGAACACGCCTTCTACTGCACCCGCACTCAGCAGATGGCAACTACAAAAACCAGTCCTAGCAAGACAGAAGAGCGCATCCACCTTTCAGGCACAAAAGTGCGTGAGATGTTGCGACGAGGTGAGTTGCCACCACCTGAGTTCTCCCGTCCAGAGGTAGCAGCAGAATTAGCAAAGGCAATGCAAAGTCAGTAGGGTAGGGTAAAGTAGCGGCTTCCCGAACGGTAGTAGAGTAGGGTAGCATTGCGAGGAGCGACAGCGACGTGGCAACCTCGATTATGGTCGCAGTACCCTGGAGGTTTTCTGATGGGATTTGATCGGCGGACTTTTTTGCAACAGGCTGGGTTAGCTTTACTGACGCTAGGGGCAAGTCAAACAGGCCTGTCATCCTTGGATGATGATAGTTGGGTGGCACCTTGGATAAAGCGCTACTATCAAACTCTGGCACAGCCCACTAGTCGGAAGTTAGCGCTCCTGGTAGGAATTAATGAGTACCCTTATAGCACGGGTTTAAGTGGTTGTGTCACCGATGTTGAACTGCAACGAGAACTTCTAATTCACCGCTTTGGCTTTAATCCCCAGGATATTCTGACCCTGACAGGCCAACAAACGACGCGAAAAGATATTGAGACGGCTTTTATTGAGCATTTGACTGAACAGGCAAGGGCAACAGATGTGGTGGTCTTTCACTTTAGCGGCTATGGCACTCAGGTGAAAGTCCCTCAGTGGGAGACTAGGGACTACGAGTCATCTGGGCCTGCCTACAGGCTAGTGAATAGCTTGGTGCCCAGAGATGGAATGTTGCCAACAAATGGCACACCAGCTCCTCAAAATAATTTGCTGGAACAGACGCTGGTTTTACTAGCGCGATTGCTGGCTACAGATAAGCTGACAATAGTTCTCGATACCAGTTACAGAAGTACTGGTAAAGTCCTTCAGGGCAATCTGAGAGTGCGCTCTTTCCCAACTATCTCAGAAGGACCTAGCCCAGAGGAACTGGCTTTTCAAGAACAACTCCAGAACCGGATAAACTCATCATCACAAGAACCTTTGGACAAGCGATCGCTTGAAATGCCCGGTATTGTTTTGTCAGCAGCCCTTGAAAGTCGAGTGGCAGCGGAAGCTCAGTGGTATGGCTTTAGTGCGGGTTTGTTCACCTATGCTCTGACTCAATATCTCTGGCAAGTGACACCAGCAAGCACAGTTCTGGTTTCAGTAACGCGAACAGCCGAGAAGGTTGAGCGTGTCATGGGCAAACAGCAACAGCCTCGGTTGAAAGGAGTTGGGAAACAGCCCCGGTTCACTTATTATCTAATGCCTGAGGTTTCTATGGGTGGAGAAGGTGTGGTTACGGCAGTGGAGGACAATGGCACTGCCCAGATACATCTTGCTGGACTCCCAGGAACGGTTCTGGAGAACTACGGGATCAGTTCCTGTTTGACCCTGGTATCGCCACCTACGGCAGAAACACCTCAACAAGACATTTCTACACCCTCCGAAGCTGAGGTGAAACCGGATCCTGGGACTCAGGGTGTGTTTCTACAAATCTTCTCCCGGGAAGGTTTGAGAGCAAAAGCTCGACTGGTGCGAACTGCGAACTTCAATAATTATCCCCTACAGGTGGGGCAACTGGTGCAGGAATTAGTCCGGGTATTTCCCCGTAATTTGGGTCTGACGGTTGCTCTAGATGCTGACTTGGAAAGAATTGAGCGGGTAGATGCCACCAGTGCCTTTTCTAACATTTCTGCTGTCTCATGGGTGGTGAATGCAGGGGGGCAAGCTGCTGATTGTTTGCTTGGAAAAATGAAGGAGACTCTCCCAATTGTTGACTCAAATCTGGTTAGAACTGCAGAAGATATTCCGGCATGGCCAGGAAGTTATGGACTGTTTTCTATCGGTGGTGTTCTAATCCCGAATACGGCGGGCATTGCTAATGAAGCGGTTAAGTCAGCGGTCTATCGGTTAGTCCCGCAACTGAAAACGCTGCTGGCAGCAAAGTTATGGCGTTTGACAGTCAATGAAGGGTCCTCTCGCTTAGGAGTGAGGGCAACTCTGGAGATTATCAAACCAAAAAACCAAAAACTGATCCGGCGAGAAACTTTACGTCAATCGCAGACATCTGGGGCGCAGTACGCGAAGCCATCTCAAATGGACTTATCCCTTGCTTTGCCCAGTGATGATGATGTCTTAGAAATAGGGGGTGGTAGTCATTACCCAAAAGATTCTGGTGAAGGAAATAATACCAAACCCGCCTCTACATTCTTCAATCAAGACGATCCACTTCCCACCCTCTCCATCGGCAGTCAGATTCAATACCGACTGGAGAATTACAGCGATCGCCCGATTTACTTAATGTTGCTTGGCATCGATTCAGGGGGGAATGCGATCGCCCTCTATTCACCTCAATTGAATACTGAATCAGACCCCTATGGCAGCCCACCTCAATTGAAAAATCGGCTCATTGCCCCAGGAGAAACTCTAATTGTCCCCCAACCTTCCACCTCCTTGAACTGGATAGTTACCGGACCAATTGGTTTAGCAGAAATCCAGATTATTTGCAGTCAAGCTCCCTTTGCGAAAACCCTTGAAACTTTATCAGCTATGCAGTATCAGACTGGTGACAAAGAACAAGTGGTTAACTTACCCAATCCCCTGGAAGTGGCCCATGCTCTGTTGCAAGACTTGCACGCAGCCAGTGCTGTTTCCCCAGAAATTACGTGGTATGGGTCTGATGTCTACGCAATGGACGTCAATGCCTGGGCAACTTTGAGCTTTGTTTATCAAGTTGTTTAGGAAGGGGACTGATGATTGGTGACTGGTAATTAATCTCACTATAATACATTTTGAAGTGCGTAAAGGAGGTCTAATGATAAGCTTTTTTCACGAGTCCTGACGTTCAAGATAAATTCAGTAATTGATAAATTAACTGTTTGATTTCTTGACCTCGTTTTTCTTGTAAATCTAGAGAAACAGCGCCAGATGGTTTGGAAACAACAGCATTTGCTCCTAGGGTCTTGGCATTAGAAACTTTTGGCGAACTACTCGGTTCGCCTGTAAGGACAATAACCTTAGCATTGGTTTTTAGCCGGGAGTTACGTAAAAACTCAAGTCCATCCATTTCAGGCATTTCAATATCTAGCAGGATCAAATCAGGTTGGGTAGAGCCAAGTTTTTCTAGTGCCTCTTTACCGTTATTGGCATATTCTACAATCTCAATTAATGGGTCTTTATAGATCATATTGCCCATAACAACACGCATGATAGGAGAATCTTCAACTACCATGATTTTTTTCTTTTGGTACATTTGACAAACTCCAGATAATAAACCTTTCAAAAGCTGTTCTTCAATTGATTGATTATTGGCTTCTCTTTAGTTCTAACAATGACCAGGGGGATTTAATTCAGCCAATCAGCGGATTTTTCTTGAGCTATTTGGCTGAGGCATAATCCTTGAGGTGAAAGGGATACACCCTACATCCGCAGGTTAGTAGGAGTATTAATATGAATTTTGAATACTGAATCGATGTTCTAGAAACAAGATGCCCCCTGCCTTATTCAATTCACCCTCGTTATATCCAACTCAGGTTTAATTCCTAAATTCCCAATCACTGCGATGTTCATACATCAAAGATTTCTGCGCGTCGGCATCGCCAATTCCTATTCCAATTCAAAATCAAACTGAGGCATCAACTGAAGTATTCCCATTCCCAATTCTTTTGCTTCCAGTGCTTTCGTCTCAAATAGAGCCATCATATCCCGCAGTTGAGGATTGCCGCGAGATGCTCCCGTGACTCCCATAGCAACAATCAAGCCACAGTAACCATTCGTTTGTTGACAGCGCTGGTTCCATTTCTTACGGGCTCGAGCGTGATCGGGATCGTCCCTGATAAACTCACCAAATATGTACAAATTGCCATTACCAGTTTGGAGAATGCCCAAATCATAGTTAATGTCACGAAACGGATCTTCTCCTGGATTAAAGCAAATTGCCTTCAAGCCTCCAGCAGTTTGGATATTTTCAATCAGCACCTTGGCTTTGGGACGGGAGGTTTGAATCAAAATCACTGGCATCCCTTCTCCGCCAGGGGAAACGCCCTGAGACTGATAGCATATTCTAGAGCGATCGCGCAGCTTTTCTACCAATTCCCAAGGCACTATGCCAAGGCTGAGGAAAGAACCTTCTGGCACCAAATCTTCCCGAATTGGCACGCTCAGTTCCGGGTTATCCTCCAACTCCTCTAATCCTGCCAGTTCTAACATTTCCAACAGCTCTGAAGTGAGCTCAGGCATGGTGGAAACTGTGACAGATACGGTTTCTTGTGCCTCCTTTTTTGGGGACACCGAGATGTGGTAGCGCTTGCTTATAGCGCCTATTATCTCTTGTGCGAATTCCCGTTGGTATTCCCGGAAAAAGCGCTGGAGTGCTTTGAGAGCCACATAAACTGCGATCGCTTCTTCTTCGTCCAGAAACGGTCGTATTCCTTCATAGGGATGTACGCTACCAAAGAGAGGACGAATATCTGACAGGGGTAGGTCAGCTAAATCCATTTCTTCATCATCCTCTAAATCAAGATCATCAGCTAGCTCGAAATTCAAAAACCAACAATCTTGTGCTAAAAAAGCTTTTTCGAGCTGCTCAACCGATTCTTCACTTAAAGCTGCTGACCGAAATCGCTTCAAGGAATCGAGGGAGCGATATAATATCACGCCATACTCCCTGCCTAACATTCCCATTACACAGGCGTAGATTGTGCCAACATCCCAGCGGTTGAGTTCGATGGCAAGGATTTCGTGATCAGCGATTAAGTCCCAAGGTGCGTCATTCCAGATCTCGGAGGCGGTTTGTCTTAGCAGGCTTTCATACTTAGGCGGAATTATCGGTGGTCTAGCGCTACCAATTTCCTCGAATCCGCGAAAGAGTTCGTCAATCAGTGGTAACTCTGGAACAAAATCAATGGAAATGTCCAAACTTTGCAGGGCTCCCCGTAAAAAGAATTGGATTTCTCGGTCTCGAACCACAATTTTCTGAGGTCGTGCTGGTTGAGCAGGGCTGTGGGGGTTCTCAATCGCTCGCAGCAAAGTGCGAACAATTGCCTCTGGTCCCATTTCTGGTGAGACAACATCCATCGCCCGCACAAAGCCTTCTGAGCCATCCACCCAGATAATGCAGTCCCCATTTCCTTCAGGATCAGGCTCTAGGTTTGACCCCATCCCCGAGAAGGGACGGCGATCTCCTTCCCAGACACTGGGAATTTGTGGAATTTTTTTGAGCCGACGCATAGTCGTCTGAGGGAGAGCATTCATAGAATCAAGTGAGTTGAGTGGAAAGGACTGGCATGAAGAAGTCAGTCACCTGCGCTTATCCTAATTTAACCATCTCACCAGGTTTCCTTGCAGGTTTAACATTTGTGAGCGAGAAGTCACCCTGTTCAAAACGAGGCGGTTGTAAGCAACCTTCGGTTGCGCCGCCAACGTTTAACAGGGGGATGAAAGCGAACCTGACGAGTTAGAAGATAAATCGGGCGTTGTATGATTAGTGTGGCTAGCCACCTGATGGGTGAGAGTGAAAGTCAGGCATTGCTGGGACCTCCACAGTCCATGAACGGCTTTGTACCTTGACAACTCAGAATAGGGGGTTGGACACAGGGAATAAGAGCCTGCTGCTGACTCTCGGTGTGTCGGTAAAATTCTGACCGTACAGAGGGCAGATATTTCTAAAACTTCGTTAGTACTCAGGGACTCTGGGGGAAAGAAATTGCCTATCAAATTGTCGGGCTGTCGGGGAACCAACGGTGGGAGATAGCACATCGCTTGTACCAACGTGTTCTAGATAAGTGGCGCAGGGCTCCGAATGCCTACTCGTGAGGGTAGGAAGCTCCGACTGAATAAGATTCAGTCGGGGAGGATGTCACTTCTATGGTATGCGAACTACTATCCCCTTCCCTGTTGCCTGATAATTCCGGTTATTAGCATCCAGACAATAGTTCCACATCCATCTCACTGTCCCGAATGCTTTCGCGCTTAGACAACTCTTACTGCGATGTTGGATACAATCTGACTTTGACTACATTTTTCATAATTCTATCTTAGCAGATCGTCCAAATAATGGGAGCAGAAAAAACCGTGGGGCATCATGAATCTGTCCCTGATTTAAGTCTGGCATGGTGAGCGCTTCTCATCAAGGTCCCACCCCACACATTTTTATGCTCCCGGATTGGGAATGACCAAGGCTTAATAATTATTCACAAATAAACTTGAAAATGGCGATCGCGCCTTGTTCAATTTCCCCTCATCATCAAGGCTATCCTTTACCCACAACGACTGAAACGGTTTCCTAAAGAGGCTTCTAGCCTCCGAAATTTTGGTCTATTTTCGGCGATCTCCACTCGCTGCGCTCAAAGTCAAAAGTCAAAAGGCTTGCATGCAAAAGTATGATTGAGCGGTTAGAGGAATAATTTGTCTAGGCCACCAGTTAATCCCTCCTTTTGACTTTTGAATGCGTGCCTTTTGCCTGACCCGAAGGGGCTGCGATCGCCCCTCATTGGTTCGACCAAACCCCTATGTTTGGGTAAATTTACTCTACATCATTCTGTCTCCCCGTCTCCCCGTCTACCCATCTCCCCGTCTCCACAAGGGTTTTAGGACTTATGGGTAATGATTAGATCATCAAGAGGGTAGTTAACCCGGATTTGGTATTACTTGCGTCACGACCCGATTTTTAAGCTTGCCTGGGATAAAGTTCCGATTCCAGGAGAATACTTATTAGCCAGTCAACCAACAAACAGTAAGTTGGATAATCAGGTAACTAGAAAAGACATTAAAGGTTCCCTGTTCCCTTTTTTAAGCATCAAATTAGCATACTAGGTTCGGTAGAGCCCGAATAACAAAACCAAGAGTTTAATTTGAAGAAGTCACTTTTGTTTTAACCGATCGCAACAATAAACCATACTCAATACCCTCAACAACTGCCTGATAGGAAGCCTCCAGAATATTGGTAGAAACTCCAACCGTTGTCCAGCGTTGTTCACCATTGCTCGATTCCACAAGCACGCGAGTTTTTGCTGAAGTACCAGCACCACCATCGAGAATCCGCACCTTATAATCTGTTAGATGAAAATCGGCAATTTCTGGGTAGAATTTCACCAAGGCTTTGCGCAACGCCTTATCTAGGGCTGAGACTGGTCCATTGCCCTCTGCAACCTCCAACATATCCTCCCCATTAACTGCCACCTTAATCGTTGCCAGAGCGTTACTGTAGGGCATATCTGCCTCTTGTAGCATATCGCAGTGGACTTGAAAACCTTTGAGTTGAAACATCTCCTGGCGTTGTCCCAAAGCTGAACGCATCAACAACTCAAAACTGGCTTCTGCGGCTTCAAATTGATAACCTTCATTCTCCAAATCTTTGAGCCGTTCCAAAATTTGACGGCAAGTTGTATCTCCCTTATTAAGCTCAATGCCAAAACTACGCGCTTTGGATAAAACATTACTTAATCCCGACTGATCGGAAATGACAATCCGCCGCTGATTGCCAATCAATTCTGGCTGAATATGCTCATAAGTCAAGGGGTTACGCTCAACTGCCGAAACATGAATACCCCCTTTGTGAGCAAAAGCGGAACGTCCGACAAAAGCAGCATGATCGTCGGGAGCAAGATTAACAATTTCACTAATTAAACGACTTGTTCGTGTTAACTGAATGAGTTGGCTATCCTCAATACAGGTATAGCCCATTTTCAGTTGCAAATTGGGAATCAGAGTGCACAGATTCGCATTGCCACAACGTTCTCCATAACCATTGATAGTTCCCTGTACCATCTGCGCCCCTTCTATGACTGCAGCGAGGGCATTGGCAACGGCTGTGCCAGAATCATTGTGAGTATGAATCCCTAATTTGGTGATTGGTGACTGGTGACTGGTGACTGGTGATTGGGAAAAGCCTTGTCCATTATCTATTCCTGGTAAAGCTTTGACTACTTCCCTGACAATTTGGCTAATTTCGTGAGACAGAGTACCGCCATTGGTATCACAGAAGACTAGCCATTCTGCACCCCCATCCCAGGCAGCTTTTAGAGTTTGCAGAGCATAATCGGGATTTTGTTTGTAGCCGTCAAACCAGTGTTCGGCGTCATAAATCACTCTCCGTCCCTGACTGCGGAGATACTCAATCGTATCCCTAATCATTGCCAAGTTTTCTTCTAAGCTGGTTTTCAGTCCTTCGGTGACTTGGAGATCCCAGGATTTGCCAAAAATAGTTACCCAGCGAGTGCCTGCGGCGAGAATGGCTTGCAGCATATTGTCATCGGCTGCTGCTTTGTGGGGACGTCGGGTGGAACAGAAGGCAACAACTTCAGCTTGGGTGAGGGGTTCTTCTTTTAGCTTCCAGAAAAATTGTACATCCTTCGGATTTGCCCCTGGCCATCCACCCTCGATGAAGGGAATTCCCATCTCATCTAGCTTGCGGGCAATTCTCAGTTTATCTTCCAGAGAGAGGGACATTCCTTCACGCTGAGCGCCGTCTCTCAGGGTGGTGTCGTAGATCCAAATCTGGTTAGAGGTATTCATAAAATCGTCAATAAGTGTAAACTTAGATTAAGAAAAGAAAAGAAACGGCAAGGGATGGGGAAATGCCTACAGTAACAGCTCAAGGGAAAACTATTACCTGTGAACGCAGTGCAAACCTGCGCAAAGTTTTATTAGACCATGGAATTGCTCTTTATAACGGCAATGCCAAAATTATTAACTGTATGGGGATTGGCAGTTGTGGCACTTGCGCGGTGCATATAGAAGGGGAAGTTTCCGAACCCAACTGGAAAGATAAAGCCAGGCGATCGCTCCCTCCCCATTCTCCTACAAAAAACCGCCGCTTAGCTTGTCAAACCAAGGTTCTAGGAGATATCCGCGTTACCAAATATAACGGCTTCTGGGGACAAGGAGATCAAACTGTCTGGACATTCTGTGACTGGTGATTAGTGATTCGTGATTAGTAATTAGTTTTTCCCATCACAGTAACCTCGGAGCCAGTCACCTCCTCACCAGTCACCAGTCATATCATGTCCAGTTACATCGATCCTGTAAATGTAGGGTGGGCAGGAGCAAAGACTTTACTGTTTAGCTTAAGTATTCCTCCCCAACCTGCCCACCTTACAAGATTTTAGACAATACCGATGCCATCGGACATAGTATCACCAGTCACCTTGAAAAAACTGCCAGTGCGACACAGTAATAGTTATCTGAGCGCTCTGGCATTGGGGAACCATCACTCAAATGTTACTTTAAGCAGCATTGAGTCGATAATTAGGATCTAACCAGCAACGAGGTAGGGATTCACCGGAAGGAAAAATCACCTCTGACTTGGCAAAAGTTTCGGGTTCCTGCATTTCTTCCCCGCAGTGAAACCTCCCAAGAATCTCACCCTGGCAAGGATCGTACAGGTTTCCCACATTTATTACTTCCACTAAATCACCGCTACGTTTGTGCTGTAAGAACATAAATCCTCCTCAGTCATCAAACGCTAACAATTTAGATATAACACAAGTAAGTGACGGAAAATGTCAAATAGTGTGAAGCAACAAAGAAAATTAACAAGTCGTGTCACAAAACCTTCAAATCAAGTCTGAATCCAAGCAATCTAGCTGTTCTGTCTTTCGCATTTCTCCCCTGATTCGCATTACCTTATTCAGTTTGTATATAGCGCTGACGATTCCCCTACCCTTTCTGGCACAGGTGTCCTCCGCTACCGTACCGCCAATGTTACTATGGCTGGGCATTGTTTTGGGGGCAGTTGCGTTGTATGGTGCTTTGAGCGAACGGGTGATTCTGGATGAGGAGAAAATTCAGGTAGCTTATCCTCCCTGGGTTCCCCGATTTTTCCGCAAAGGGTGGTCCTTATCTTGGTCAGAAATTAAGGATTTAAAACTTCGTACTACTGGTCAAGGGGGATTGGTTTATTATTTTGTCAGCTATTCATCCCAAAAGGCTTACTTGTTGCCGATGCGGGTGGTTGGGTTTGCTCGTATGGTGAAGCTAATAGAGCAAAAGACACGGATTGATACCACTGATATCCGTCCACTCCCGCAGCCTTGGATGTATTTGATTTTGTTAGTGTTTACCCTGTTTTTGTTACTTGTGGATGGTTGGGCGATTTGGACGGCATTGGCTTCTGTGTCAGGAACATCAAACCCACATTTCGTACCTCAAAATGTAGTTCTAGACAATACACAGAGCGATCGCTAAAGTCAAATATAGTTAGTACTCGATTCCGCTAAGCTATGATAGATAAAGGACGCCGACCTTCGGTTAATTGATGAGCGCACTGTAAACTATTTTTAGCGATCGCCCTTTCTTGTTTCTTTTCCCTCATATTACCTGTCTTTTGTCAACCCTTATTTCTTGACCGAAATCCAAAATCGGTATGACCGACCAAGCAACAGTAACTCAATCCAGTCTAGAAAACAGACAAGCCAGTCAAGGAGCGAAAAAAGACCCCCTGGCAGATAGTGTGCAAAGCCTGGGACTCAATCAAATTCAGCGACACGTTTTCCTCTGTTCCGACCAAACCAAGCCCAAATGCTGCTCAAAAACAACTAGCTTGGAATCCTGGGACTACCTGAAACGACGCTTAAAAGAATTAGGGCTAGATCGGCTGACAGAAGCTAATCCTAGCTGCATTTTCCGTACCAAAGCTAATTGCCTGCGAATTTGCACCTCTGGTCCAATCCTGCTAGTTTATCCCGATGGTGTTTGGTATCGCAACGCCACCCCAAAAGTGATTGAACGGATTATCCAAGAGCATCTGATTGGCAATAAGATAGTAGAAGAATATGCCTTTCTCACCCATCCTTTGCCAGAAGCAGCGATGGGATCTGAGTCTAAGCCGGCTATCCACTTAAGCCGGGACAGTAATCAAAAGGGAACGGGGAACAGGGAACGGGGAACAGGGAACGGGGAACGGGGAACGTGACGAGAGCTCCCAGAGCTCCCGGGAGCAGGGGAACGACTTATAATGGACTGCTATATTCCCTATTCCTCATTCCCCATTACCTATTCCCCATTACCTATTCCCCATTACCTATTC
>JBFRWF010000342.1:0-4603 GCA_051439465.1 Xenococcaceae cyanobacterium
AATCCCTGATAGGGATTAGGACAAAACCTAACCTCCCCATAGGGAGTGTAAACCCTTATTCGGATTAAGTCAATAGTCTGCTTAACCCTCATCTAAATATGTCCTAACCTGCCATCGTAGTGCTATAACAACTTAAGTAGGTGGGCAAAAATAAATATAAAAGTGGATAGCCTCATGGACTTAGAGGAGAATCGTAGAAATTAGGCTGATACACTTGAATTGGCGGTTGTACTTGAGGAGTTTGTAATCGGGAATTATTGAGGTTAGGTTGATTGAACTGATTCTGTTGTTCTTGAGTCGGCTGTAATTGAAAATTGTTGAAGTTAGGTTGATTAAACTGATTCCGTTGTCCTTGAGTCGGTTGTAATCCCGGAGTTATCAAATTAGAAGTAAATCCGGGATTAGTTCTTACCTCTGATTGATTTAACTGATTAAAGCCTTGGGGAGAAACTTGTCTGAAATTATTAGGCGTTCCTGACACAGGAACTGAGACACTATTTACTGGCTGAGGTTGGGGTAAATAGTTGTAGGAATTAGATCCGAGTGTGGGTGTTGTCGCGGGAGGAGTGTAGCTGTTTGTTCCCAATGAATACCCAGGAACATAATTTATCTTGGTGTTAGTCGGTGTTGGAGATTCAGTCACAGTTGGAGTTGGGTTAGAATTGGCCGAAAACAATTGGTTCACTGCCTTTTCTAAAGGGCTTTCCTTTGCTGGGACTCGGTTGGGATTTGACAATCTATTCAGGGAGGAAAACTGCTCAATCCGTGTCACGGCTGAGCTAACTTTTGATGAGGAAGGCTTAGTCGTGCCCTGGGAATTGATCTTGACCAACGAGTTATAATCACTCAGAGAAGCTCGATTTAGCAAATCTTGTGTCAAAGTTACAAAAGGATTGCTGGTCGAGGAGTTCTGTTTGGGGATCAGGGGGGTGAATAGCTCAGTTGATTGGTTTGCCGATTGAGCTTCTTGCTGCAATGGAAGGGCTGGCGTTAAAGTTTTGGTTGCCTCCAATTCTGCCAATAGCGACTCCAAATTGTTGCTCTGGGTATCTACAGCTAACTCTTCCTCAGAAAACTCTAAGTTGGCGACTGGATTGTTTGGGGCGTCCCTTGGATTACTTCGAACCACTTCTGGTTCATCGAAAATCGGATTTAGCCAATCTGGATGATTCCAATATTGCCACACACACAGCCCAAGCACCCATAGGATACCAAAAGATCCCAAAAACATAGGTCGTCCGAAAGGCTGCAGGCGTGCTTTTAAATAGCTGATGTTGGGAGGAATTTTCTTAGGAGACATATTCTGAACTTAAGTTGTAGACAATTTTTCAATTTTTTCACTTAGATGACTGAACCAATAGCAATCCTCCTGCCCCTAAACCCAAAAAGTTAGGCATCCAGGCAGACATAAAGGGTGATAACAACCCCCAAATGCCCATAGAACTGGTGATAAATGACAGCAAATAGTAAGAAAAAATCAGTATGACACAAATCCCAAAGCTAGTTGCTCTGCTAGTATTTTGAGGTCTAAGTCCTAAACCTGCACCCACCAAACCAAAGACGAGGCAGACAAAGGGGAGGGCAATTTTTTGTTGAATGCGGACTTTTAGCTTGCGAATTTTCTTTTCATTGCCGCTCAGCTGCACAACCTTCAAATACTCCCGAGCCTGGACAATGTTCATCTCATCGTAGTCGCGACCTCTTTTTGCCATATCCAGGGGGGCTCTAGGTATTGCTAGTTGTTGGTGTTCAAAGCGGACAATGTTGCGATAGGAGCCGTCGGGAGCAATCAGATAAATGGTACCGTTGAAAAAATCCCAAGTATTTTCAGCGATGTTCCAAGTCGCGGATTCGGAGGTGACAATCTGGTTAACCCCCTCCCGGGAACGGTCGAGAATGGTCAAACCTTGCATTTGCTCACCATTAAACTCTTCTGCGTAGAATAGGCGTGTCAATACGGTTCGTTTTTTTCCATCTGACTGCTTGACTTTCTTGTATTCAGGATAAACTATATTTGTTTCTTTGAACGAGGGCTTTACGTTATCCAGAGCTTTCTCCAGGGTGATAGATGCTTGGTAGTTGGCAGCGGGAGCGACGAAATCGTTAACTAAGAAGGTCAAGCTCGTTACCAAGAGGCTGAGAATAATACCAGGGAGAACAATCCGGTAGACACTGATACCAATGCTACGCAGGGCAATCAGTTCACTGTCGCTAGAAAGACGACTGTACGCCATCAGAGTTGCCAGAAGCATAGACATCGGCAAGGCTAAGACGATAAACTCTGGCATTTTCAAGATCAGCACTTTGAGCGCGATTTTGAACAGAAGCCCTGATTCTGTCACTTTGCGCACTAGGTCAAATAGAGTGTCAATTGCCAGAGCCAAGGATGTAAATAAACCCATCCCAAAGAGGAAGGGCAGAATTAGCTCAGTGGCAATGTAGCGATCCATGACCGACAAGCCAGGAATTCGCACTGTGAAGAAGTTAGATTTGCCTATGGTCATGACAGTGAGGGATTGGTAACAAATCGAAGCAGTTGCGGATAGCTAAAGTTGAAATTTATCTCCCAAGTAGTACTGCCGCACTAAGGGATTATTGTAAAGTTCTTCGGAAGTACCAGAAGCCAGAATTTGACCATCTCGCATGATATAGGCGCGGTCAGTGATTTCCAGGGTTTCTCGAACATTATGATCGGTAATCAAGATGCCCATTTGACGCTCGCGTAACTGGGCGATTATTTTTTGAATTTCTGAGACAGCAATGGGATCAATCCCAGCAAACGGCTCATCTAAAAGTAAAAATTTCGGTCCGTCTCTACCCACTGCTAAGGATCTTGCCAACTCTGTCCGTCGCCGCTCTCCACCCGAAACTTGAAAACCCTTCGTCTCTGCCACTTTCTCTATGTGAAACTCTTTGAGTAATTGGTGTAGACGCAAAGGTCTCTGGCGAAGCGGCACCTTAGTTTGCTCTAGCACCAGCTGAATATTGTCTCGTATACTCAGGTGGCGAAAAATGCTAGGTTGCTGGGCAAGATAGCCAATGCCTAAATGCGCCCGCTCATTGATCGGCATTGCTGTGATGTTCCTTTGATTGAGCCAAACTTTGCCCTTATCGGGCTTGATAAAACCTGTAGCAATATAAAAGGTTGTGGTTTTCCCCGCTCCATTCGGACCAAGCAGTCCGACAATTTCTCCTTGTGAAACTCTGATGTGGACTCGATTGACGACAAATCGCTTACCGTAGGATTTGTGGATATTTTCTAAGATGAGTGTCACGATGCTTGCCCTTGAGAGCTTTGAGTAATTTTCACAATTTATAATTCATATCATCAATTCATAACTTAGTTGGTTAAGGATCAAAAGGCGATGTCGGTGGTACTACCACAGGTTCAGTGCTAGCATCGGGATCGGAGACCATGTAAATCGATTCCACCTGTTGATTGGGTTTAGGTGCGGCGATAAAGCGTCCTTCATCGATCAGATAGGTCATTGTCTCCGCTCGCATACTATTGCCCTGCTGTAAAACGTAAACATTGCCACTGAGGACTAGACGGCGTTCACGACTGAAGTATTGAGCTTGGGCGGCTGTGGCTTGAATCTGTCGGGCTGGATAATTGACTTGTACGTTGCCCCGAGCAGTGATTACTCCAGTTTCAGAGTTAGCTTCTTGGATATCGGAACGGACAGTGAGCGCCCCTGTACCTCCAGGGGCTTGGGCTTGGGCATATTTAAGTGGAGCACAGATCGCGATCGCTCCGACAATTGCCGCTGGAATTACCAAAAATAACCCCAAGGGACGTTTTAGATGGACAGGCAAGGGAAAGGAAAGCATGATTGTTAATCTTGAGCGCAGCTAATTATAGTCTGTGAAGTACCGCTGTTGAATCTATCGTAATTTCTCTGCTGATTTTACAGCTCAATTCTAACTATTTTCGGCAAGCTATAGGCAAGATTATCACCGCCACTGAGTTTATCAGCATCAGCAGCAGGAGCCAGTTCTAGCTGCTCAACAAATTCAACTATTCTGTCTGGCTCTGTCTGCTGCAGTGCCTTTAAGAGTTGGGTACTTTCCCCAACCAACCCAGTAATATCAATGCCTTCGTATACGGGTTGATAGTTGCTGAGTCGTCTGACTCCCTCTCCCAACAAAATTACCGCACCACGCCAGTTGTGATTGCCAAGGTGGTAGCAGCCAACGGCTATTTGCAACACACCTTGATAAAATGTTTTTTGCGGCTCTGGGGCTTCCATCCACAGAGCCTCTAGGGTGTCATGACAGGCGTAAAACTGTTGTTGATTAAACTGCTCAACACCTTGCCAAAATTCTTGCGGTGGCATAACTAATACCAAATCCAGGTTAACTAGCCCTTTTTTGAAGGGAACTTCGGATCAGGGAACAGGAAACAGGGAACAGGGGAAGCAGGGGGAGCAGGGGGAGCAGGGGGAGCAGGGGAAGCAGGGGAAGCAGGGGGAGCAGGGGAAGTAGGGGAAGCAGGGGGAGCAGGGGGAGAAAAAGACAACAAATTGATAAAGGGGGTTTTATACCATTTGGGGTTTATTTTGAAATCAGTGAATCTATACAGAGCAATGGTTATACCCTTCTG
>JBFRWF010000343.1:0-7166 GCA_051439465.1 Xenococcaceae cyanobacterium
TAACAAAAGGGTGAGTCAGGATGATCGCACAAACGAAAAAATAAGCTTTTTCTCCCCCTGCTTCCCCTGCTCCCCCTGCTCCCCCTGCTCGTCTCAACCATAAATGTAAAAAACCTACACTTGTAAGGGAGAGGAGGGGGAGAGCTTATCGGTTAGGCAAAAGAGCGGAGCCATCTTCATCTTAATTTTTCTTAATACAGAGATATTTATTTTTGTCCGACTACTTATTACCTGCAGAATTTCTCCATTACTTCAGATGTCTTCTTTACCTAACTACCGTCCTAAACAACTATCCCTTGGTCCACTGGAAACAGAAATTTTGAATATCGTCTGGGAACTGGGTTGTGCCACTGTCAAAAATGTACATGAACGGATTTTGGCAGATCCAGATCGGGAATTGGCCTATACCTCAGTCACCACAGTACTAAATCGCTTGACAAAAAAAGGGTGGCTGACTTGCAATAAACAGAAACGTGCCTTTTGTTGGCGACCTCTGGTTTCTCGTGAAGAAGCCGAGGCAATCAAGGCTTATGAGCAATTGCACCGCTTTCTGGCAGTGAGCAATCCGGATGTTGTTGCCTCTTTTGCCGATAGTCTTGATACTGCTAGCATAGAACAAATCAAAGCGATCGCTTCCCGTCTAGAAGCAGTGCGCCGCGAGCGGGAGGGGCAAGAGTAATGCATTTAGTAATGATGCTCACCGCATTAGGGTTAGCTTGGGGTCTAAGATTGGCAGCGTCACAACCTACGGGCAGTTGGATCCAAAGGTGGCGGCGATCGCTCTTTTTCTTCCTCTTCCCTCCCCTACTCCTGCTGATGACTGTCTTAGCAGTATTGTACATGGGACCCCAGGGACAAATGTTGGGGCTAAAGGCAAGCTGGTTTAGCTACTTCTTAGCTCTGGGTTTTATCGGTTGGGCAGGGGTGTTTCTCCTCAATCTAGCTCACCAAGGATGGCTTTCGCGGCTACAAGTTCGCACCTATTCTCAACAGTTAGTAGCAGGGAAAATGGCGCGAATTCTGGATGCGACTTTTCCCTATAGCGCCCAGATTGGCTTTTGGCAGCCAGAATTGGTGATTAGTAGGGGACTTTTAAACACCCTCGATCGAGCGCACCTACAGGCAGTTTTAGCCCACGAACAGGCACATTACCAGTATTGCGACACCTTCTGGTTTTTCTGGCTGGGCTGGTTACGCTCCTTTACCGCTTGGTTACCCAATACGGAAGCCCTGTGGCAAGAACTTTTATTATTAAGAGAACTGCGGGCCGATCGGCGGGCGGCTGAACAAGTGGATGCTTTACTGCTGGCAGAATCCCTGTTAGTGGTAGCCCAGAGGGTTAGTAATGTTTCTGTGAATTTACCAGAAAGCTTCTGCGTAGCACTTAGCTGTGCTGTCTCTTGCAATCATTTAGCAGAAAGAATTGATGCCCTCCTTATTGAACCAGAATCTCCTTCTTCCTCTGGTTGGTGGACTTGGAGTTGGATGCTACTCCCATTTCTCCCCCTGGTTACAGTTCCGTTTCATTATTAATTGCCTGACGGGGTGACAACCCCGTCAAACCCCTGACAGGGCTTGGCGATCGCAGTCTTCGAGTGGCGATTTAGTCTAAACTCCAATTAGAATGTTTGTAGCTAAAATAAATCTCCCCGCTCCTTTTCTTCTTATTTCTATTTCTTCAGCTTTTATTCGCTCTTTTTAGTCATTCTCAATAAGCTCATCCAGTTACTTGATTTTTTCGTCAACTCATCAAGGCGATCACCTATTCTCCCTTGCGGAAGAACTGCTTTAAAATCTCGCTCGGTTTGCGATCCCAAGTATCGAGGTGATGGTAGATTAAACCATCTTCGGTAAGTTTGTAGGTAGAGCAGCCATTAAAAAACACCTTGGCTTTCCAGGGGATGCGCAGAGTTCCGCGAACTGTCCAATCTACTGTGATAATGTCTTTGGCTGTCTGCTGTATCTGATGCACGTCAAAGTAGATTTCCCTAAAAAATAGCCCAGCGTGAAATCGCAGCGTCCAAAAGATAATCCGATAGTTGAATTTCCACTTGAAGGTATTAACTGGGTCTTTAAAATAAATATCCTGGGTATAAATATCGTAAGATATATCTTTCTCAAACAGGGTGGGTAAATCTTGTTTGAGCGTCTCAATCACCCGTTGTACCTGGGCTTGATATTCCCCTTCACTCAACCCCCGACTTTCTGAAACCGCCATTTCCTATCCTAATGAATGTCCCTGATTTCGATAGTAGCGCTAATGGGCAGGCGATCGCTCTCTTTTGCCTTTGGACTAAGTGCCAGATTCTTACCGCCTGCTTTCTTCCCTATCCCAGACATACCTTTGACAGGTTTCACCAGCATCTTTAGCTGAGACAGTTTGCGGATCGACAAGGACGGAATGTCCACGCAACCTGTTGCAAGCTACAGAGAGCCAAGTTTCCCAATTACCACGGCAACTCAACCGCACAGGGGAGCAACGCGAAAAAGTGGGATGGACACAAAAAGCTCATCCCAACTTGTGATCGCTATCTTCAGAGGGCGATCGCTATCCTCAACTTGCGATCGCTATCCCCCACAAGCGATTGCTACCTTCAGAGGGCGATCGCTATCCCCACACGGGGCGCTCACCCTACACGGGGCGCTCACCCCCACGGGGCGCTCACCTCAACTTGCGATCGCTATCCCCTACAAAAGGCTCACCCCAACTTGCGATCGTTATCCCCTACAAAAGGCTCACCCCAACTTGCGATCGTTATCCAACTTGCGATCGCTATCGACCACAAGCGCTGCCTCCCGCACTGCGGTCGGAGAAGACCGCTATCGGGTTCCTTTAAATAAAATTTAAATAAGTTAATAATAATTAACAGAACTTGGTGCCCGTGCTGTATTTTAGGGTCGTTCAGAGTTGAGGTGGGGAAAGGTAAGCTGTTTACTTGAAAAGATGAAAGCTATAAAAAAAACCGCTCGGAGTCACCGCAGACAAATTCTGACAGAACCGATTAATTACCTAACTAAGGGCTGGGAAAAAGTCAGACTGAATTATCACAAAATATCGGCGAATAATTTACCAATTGGGAGTGGTGCAGTTGAAAGTTTAATCCGTCAAGTAGTTAATTTACGACTAAAAGGTGATGGAAAGTTTTGGCTACGTCAAAATGCTGAGATTATATTGCACGCCCGGTGTCAATGGATAGCAGGTAATTGGAAAAACTTTTGTAATTCTATCTTGACTGCTCTCATCTATCCGGCCACAGCCTAAGATTTATGCCAATCATTATCTGAGCCAAATATCGCTTATATTTTCCTCAATGCTGACCAGTAATGGTCGATAATTTTCGCTTGAATTTTTTCTAGTTCTTCTTAGTTTTTAAGGGCTAACTTCGAGTAGGGTTCGCGCAATTTTTACGCGAACTCTTACGATTTTTCTGAGGAAGGCAACAACCAAAAGGTAGCGAAGGTTTTGGTGGGTGGTAATCCGAAGCTATAGGGAGCGATCGCGCTTTTTGTGTCCATCCCACTTTTTCGCGTTGCTCCCTCACTGAGCGGTATTCAGTTTTGACTTACGCATTTCCCTCTAGCTGTGAGACTGGTTACGCGTTCTGGATAAATTCAGCGAGGTAGCTCTAGGAGCTTGACCTTTACCGGGTTGTCCATCCTTCGCCAGCCCCTTCGGGTGGGAACAGGTCTGAACCCTAGACCTATTGGGAGATTACGGAATCTCCACTCAAACTGAGCAACTTAACCGTCGCCCACCTATTTTCATGATAACAACATGCCAGGAGGCGGAATTGAACCGCCGACACGAGGATTTTCAGTCCACTGCTCTACCGACTGAGCTATCCCGGCAACTTATTTTCACCGCCTAACTAGCTTAACAACATTAGCAGCTCATTGCAAGCCTTAAGCAAAAATTAAATTTAGAGCATATCTGAATATCTGTTCAGATATTAAAATTTTAGGTAAGAACAAAATTGAGGAGAATAATGATGACTACTGTCACTTCAATAAAATGTGCTTGTAATACTTGCCTGTGCATCGTTTCTATAGACGACGCGGTAGAAAAGGATGATAAGTACTATTGCTGCCAAGCCTGTGCTGATGGTCACATATACTTAGGGATGACCTGCTTGGTTCAAATAATGTACCTTGACAACTTGATATCCATCCTGACTTTTCACGGCATCTTTGGAGGGAGGAGTTGGTTAGCGGATTGTATTCGCTAACCAAGGTGAGAAGGAGAATTTATGGTTTGATAGCTGGCTGCCTGACACATCTTGGTCAAACCCTTGATACTACGTGAAAAACGGCTTGTGATAACATGGCTGGATAAGGGTTTCAGCCGATGAATAAGTAGTCGGACAAAATTAAACGGTACTGTGTTAACTTTTATTAAGTCACGACAACAGAGCGATCGCCACCCCAAACTCATCTGCTGATCTTAGATGATTGGGCGCACGTCGGTGCACCCCTACGTTAACCGCACTTGACGATAAGTAGGTGGACATAAATAACCCACCTTCCCCACGTCAGTTTGTAATATGTTAAGTAGTATGTTGTGAAGGTATTTTTGTGATTGCCAAAGTGATCAAACTAGGATTAAGCGATCGCAGATCGGGAAGTTTGTGATCGCTAATTTAAAGTGAAACTTTTTCGGGTATTTGTCTCTACCGACAAAACGGAATATGTCGCTACGAATGACATAACTCAAGTTCTATAGATGCCGTACAAACTCAAGGATGGATTGCTTTGTAACTATCTAATTCAGCAGCTCAAACTCCCGGCGATCGCTATGGTTCGCGGCGCAAGTCCTGAAGAAAATATTAAACCTTGCGTAGGGTGGGTTAGGCGGTGATAACTTCATCTTACTAACTTGCTAACTAACTATCCGTTGTAGCCCACCAAAACCAAGCAATCTAGCTGTGTTAAGATTTCTTTTATAAATACCCTCTAGTACAAGCAGAGTAAACGCATCTTAATTGTCATCCCAAATCAGGTATAATTAAAAGTTGCCTTCTGCTGTCGGTTGCGGTCATAGGACTGTTTGATTTCGGAAAGGGTGGGGGTCTCCAGCGGGTTTTTAAGATGAAAAGAGGAAAGAGTAAGAAAAAGGCGAAAACCATAGACAATGAAGGCTTAGAAGACTTTCCAGATAATTGGGTTGATGGGGACGATCAGTCGGTAATGCCAGGATCCGAGAAGCATGAATCAGAATCTTTGAAGAAGCCGACAGTCAGTGCCAGCAGCACTTTAGTCATGGTAGAAACGGCTTTTCTCGCCAGTACCGCTAGTTTGATTTGGCTGATTAATTACTATTTTCCTTTAGGACCACTGCTGAAGATTTTTTTCCCGGTACCGATCGCTTTGGTCTATCTGCGACGGGGAAACCGTGCCTCTTGGATGGCAGCGTTGGTTTCTGGGCTGCTACTGTCGGTACTGATGGGACCAACTCGCAGTATTGTGTTTTTGATGCCCTATGGTTTAATGGGTGTCCAGTTGGGAGCTTTTTGGAGACGGGGATCTGGCTGGCTTTTTTCCATTGTCGTCGGTACCTTAATTGGAACCTTCGGTTTCTTTTTTCGCTTCTGGCTGTTTTCAATTCTCTTGGGGGAAGACCTTTGGATTTATTTGATCACGCAAATCGCGGAACTGGCGGAATGGATATTTGTGAAGCTGGGTTTGCTTGCCCAGCCTAGTTTCTTGCTGATTCAGGCCATCGCTTTCGTGATGATCGTCATTAATAATCTCATCTATCTATTTGCAGTTCATTTGGTGGCTTTATTGGTTCTCGATCGACTGGGTAATCCAATTCCTCGACCTCCGCAGTGGGTACAAGTTTTGTTGGATTACGATTAAAAGTCTATGATTCAGGTCTACACCCAGCTAAAACAAGGACAGCAGTGGTTGCAGCGGTATCAGGGACGTTCCCCGGTATTTGCTTGTATTTTGGGATTTACGGCGACGGGTCTAATTCCAGGGATTTCCGCTGCGGGGGCGACCCCTGCTGCTCGTCAATATACGGCGATCGCTGATGCTGAGTTTTTGATTAATGGTCCGGTGTCCCAGCCCAAGTATCCTTTGCCACCCCTAGAGTTTGGGGCATCCCCTGTATTGATTTCCCGTGCTGTGGTTGAAACCCTCAACATCCCTGTCTATTTGTTTAATGCTGGTTTACCCCACCCCAGTGCGGTGCCAGCCATCGATTTGGGAGGAGCCCCGGCTAAGTGTCTCACTTCTAGCAAGGCGTTACCCCTGGCAACTGTCAAACACTTATTAACACAAGGCTTGAAGTGGGGGGAAAAACTCGCAATAGAAGCGGCTGGGGGCTATCTGATTATCGGTGAATGTGTAGTGGGGGGGACAACAACTGCCTTGGGAATCCTCACTGGTTTAGGCATTGCTGCCGCTGGTAAGGTAAACAGCAGCCACCCTCGCTGCAATCACAGCCAAAAGTGGTCGGTTGTACAAACTGGGTTACAGGGGGCGGGTTTTTTGCCCGTGTCCGATCGGGTTGATCCCCTGGCATTAGTTGCCGCTGTTGGCGATCCGATGCAAATTGTAGCAGCGGGGATAGCGATCGCGGCTAGTCGCTCTGTTGGGGTAATGCTCGCTGGTGGCACGCAAATGCTGGCAGTTTATGCTCTGATGCGGGCAATCACAGGTTACTTCGGTGAGAAAGCCCAATTGGAACAGATTATTGTCGGCACAACCCGCTGGGTGGCTGAAGATCCGACGGGTGATACAGTGGGATTAGCAAACGCTATCGGTGGAGTGCCGCTGTTGGCAACTGGACTGAGTTTTGCCGCGTCTCGCTATCCGAACCTACGGGCTTATGAGCAGGGATATGTTAAGGAAGGGGTTGGTGCTGGGGGATGTGCGATCGCTGCCCATCTCTATCAAAGCTGGACCCCGGTTCAGTTACTCGCAGCAATTGAACAGGAATTCCGCCTCGACTGCCACCGAAGGTTAAAGGATGTTGCGCGGCAGTAGACTTGCTACTTCCTCAGTCCGATAATTTAGCCCTGCATAGTTACCGAGTTGTCAGGAACCTAGGTGGGCAATACTGCTCGGTTAAGAAAAGTTGTCGGAAAAGACAAGCAGGGGGAGCAGGGGAAGCAAGGGGGCAGGGGGACAGAGAATAGGGCAAATCCCTCCCAGTATTGGGG
>JBFRWF010000344.1:0-8145 GCA_051439465.1 Xenococcaceae cyanobacterium
TGTCGTCAATATTCAACGAGGAACCACTGAAGTGGTGAAAGCGATGGAAGTGGGTACTGCCCAGGTGGTGGAAGGAACTCATTTGGTGGAAGAGACGAAGCAGAGTCTGGAGCAGATGGTCGAGGGATCTCGCCAGATTGACCAGTTGTTCGAGTCCATTTCCAGTGCAACGGTATCTCAGGTCGAGACATCTCAAGTGGTGAGGAAGTTGATGGAAGAGATTGCCCAGATATCTCAACAAACTTCCGATTCCTCTGACAAGGTTTCTAGTTCTCTGAAACAAACGGTAGAGGTTGCTCAGCAATTACAAGGGTCTGTTGGTACGTTCAAAGTAGGTAGTGAAAGGCTAACAACCAGCCCAGTCAAGGTGGAGTGAGCCCAAGAAAATGATTGTCAATAAGAGAGAGTTTCATCTGGTTGACTGACAAAACTTATTCAACCTTGTATTGAAACTGGAGTTTAGACTATGACAAAATAACCCAGTCTTCTTTTCAGGGTAAGCTCATCTTAAAATGTATAAAATGTACTTGACAAAAGTCGAGTCATAAAGGCTGTAGGGTAACTGTTGCTGCTTGCTATGACCATAGTCTTCCATCCCTTGCCATCCCGAGGCTCCACTGATGACCGCGAAAATAGCGATTGCGATGATATCTATCAACTTGTGGTCTCTGGTGCGCTCCACTCGCGGGTCTTTGAGGTCGCGAAAATGGGAGAAAAACTGGTCACTGATTTCCTGGATTGATGGGGAGACTATTGCTTTTTTCCCGCTTACGTTCCTGGTCAAGAACTGCTTTGGCACCAAAGCCTTTAGTCATCTGGGCTATCCACTTAAGCCTGGACAGTTTATATAGGTTTTGATTTGCCACGACTCATTTAGTACTACTCTTATATTCCCCATTACCTATTCCCCATTACCTATTCCCTATTCCCTTTTCCCAGATCCGAAGTTCCCTGTTCCCTGATCCGAAGTTCCCTAGTGTCCCGCCTTAAGTTGGTAGCCGTCATCTGTTCACTCCTGATTGGTCTTCGTTGTTATTATCCGGTAGATGCAACTCTCAGTAGAGCAAAAACTTATTCTTTCGTCAGGCTGTTCAAATCCGATCGCCGTCAATCCCTTTCGCCAGAGAGTGCTTATTGAGCTTTGACACTGAAAGTCCTATTTTGTCAAGGATACTTTGATACAAAATTAGATGAGCTTACCCTGGCTCCCTCCCCCTTTTGTCAATTCCCTCAACTCTTTACCTGACCGACTTTTGAAGACGTAAAGCTCTTACTTTTGTCAGTCAACCAGCCTCTCCCCCTCTCCCCTGATGTATGATCGCTAAAGTTGTCTCAGTTAAGCATTGACATAAAAATGGGTCTTAAGATTATTGAAAATTTTGATGGCAGTTTTACCCTTGAACCTGATGTCAAAGAAATGCTGTTTGGCTTATTGAAAAACGAAAAATTTATCCAGCAGATTAGCGAACAAGCCCAGGGAAGCAAGGTAAAATTTACCGAATTACTTTTTCAACCAGTTCCCTATAGCAAAGAAACGCCCAAAGGGATGCCCGCTGAGTTTGAACCCTATCATAACTCCGATGATTACGTAATTATCAACGTGCCACCCAACTTTATGTTCAAAGCCAAAATCTTTAAGCCCAGCCGTCTCTGTGCCATTTACCGAAAAGTAAAATAGATAATCTATCAACTGGTTGCGCCCAGGAGTCTCCACTAAGTAGTACGTTAATCCGCGTTCATCTGCGGACTCAAAATCCACAATCCACAATCGCCATGGCCACTCAAACAGAAATTCTATCCCTCACCAGCCTAGAATATATCCCTTACCTGGATAAAAACGGTTATATTACCGAATCTTTCCAGGGTCAAATTGGAGTTTACGCAATATTTGACCAAGATAAAGTGCTGCAATTTGTTGGCTATTCTCGTGATATTTATCTCAGCCTCAAACAGCACTTAGTACGCCAACCAAAAAGCTGCTATTGGCTGAAAGTGCAAACCATTACTCGCCCTAGTCGCACCATTTTAGAAGGCATTCGCCAGGCTTGGATAGAAGAAAATGGTTCTATCCCCCCTGGCAATGGCGCAGATGAAGCAAAATGGAATCAGCCCATTGACGCGAAACCCGCAATGACAGAGGCAGAAAAGGAGGAATACCAGCAAAGTGAAGAATTGGCACAAATGAAACTGCTGAAAAAAGTAGCACGGCGAGTGGAAGCAGAAATTAAAGAGCAGCTAAAAGCCCGTGGGGTGCAGATGCACATTCGCTTTAATCCCAAGATTAAAGAAAAAGGTTTACTAGACTTAAATTGACATAAGCTTTTAGCTAAAAATGCTATGTTGTTGCTTGAGTCCGCCATTCATCCCACCATCAACCCTACGGTTATGGTGGGGGTCTTCTGGCGGGTTTAAGATAAATGTTGGCAGTGGCGCTTAAGTGCCACTGCCAACTAAGCTCTTTGCTAAAATAGTCCCTCCCTTGTTCTAGTTCCTATTTGATGACCACCGCACTATTAAACAATCGCTATCGTATTCTGCAAACCTTGGGTAGAGGTGGCTTCGGTCAGACTTTTCTGGCAACAGATACCCATATGCCCTCAGCGCGAAAGTGCGTAATCAAGCAGCTTAAACCCATCAACCAAGATCCTGAGGTTCAGCAATGGGTACAAGATCGGTTTCAGCGAGAAGCGGCAATTTTAGAGCAATTAGGGGAGGAAAGCTCCCAAATTCCCCGGCTTTATGCCTATTTCTTGGAAGCGGGAAACTTCTACCTGGTGCAGGAATGGATCCAAGGGGTAACGCTGACGCAAAAGCAGGAACAACAAGGAACCTTGTCAGAAGACGAGGTGCAAAAAATCCTGATAAGCCTATTGCCAGTACTGGATTATGTCCACAGTCGCCGCATCGTTCACCGGGATGTGAAGCCAGATAATATTATCTTGCGCACTTCCGATGGCAAACCAGTGCTGATTGATTTCGGTGCTGTGAAAGAAGCAATGACTACTATGGTATTTCATGAGGGAATTACCCCCTTTTCCGTGGCGATTGGCACCCCTGGATATATTCCTTCAGAACAAGCAGCGGGGCGACCAATTTATTCGAGCGACCTCTATAGTTTAGGGCTAACAGCAATCTATTTGCTCACGGGTAAGACACCCCAAAATTTAGAAACAGATTCCCATACGGGGGAGATTCTCTGGCGTCAGGAGACACCAAATCTTCATTCCAACTTAGCAACCGTGATTGAGCGGGCGATTAGTTTTCATCCCCGCGATCGCTTCTCCTCAGCCAGGGAAATGCTCGAATCCTTGCAGTCTCAAACAGTGAATTCGACGACAGCTACTCTAGTAGTCTCCCCAGAAAATTTACCATCAAGGGCAAACACTGCTACTGAGACGCAAACAGAAGCGATCCTTGTCCCTACTAACCCCCCGATAGAGAAAGGGAATGGCTGGCTTAAATTGTTGCTACCTCTGTTGCTGCTCGGGGGAGTCGGGGTTGGCGCTTTTGCCATTGGCTTGAATTTATCTTCAGATAAGGAGCGATCGCGTCCCATTGCTTCATCCCCTGAACCCATAGAACAACCAACTTTTCCAATTGAATCTCCATCCCCAGAAGCCACACCAACCCCTTCCCCGGAAACCATCCCCTCACCAACCCCCTCAACGACTCCAGAACCTCCTGAAGTTATCATCGAAACAACTCGAGAATCTCCTCAAGTTCCTCCCTCACCCAGTCCAGAACCTCCTCAAATTACCTCCTCACCCTTACCGACGAGGGTTTCCCCCTCCCCAAAACCGACACCAGAAGGAGGGAATAGGGAGAGCTTGACTAGCTTGCCCATTTTTGTCACAGGAACAGAAGAAAGTAAGCTTCTGGAAGCTTTAGGAGAGCCAACCTCAAACAGAAAGGGCTATTGGCCCAATAGCCGTGCATGGTTGTATAAAGACTTTGTTCCCAATCAAGTCGATCTGGGCTATATATTTGAAACCAATACCGGAAGGCTACGCCAAACTGAGGTATCTTTTGCCCCGTCGGTAGATCTGGAAGTGATGCAAAAAACTTTGAATGGTTTGTTAGGTGGCAATACCCCCCCACTAGTAAAGGAGGGACTAAAGCAGATATATCAACGTCAAAATGATCTGCGCTCGTTTAGGGTGGGGAACTTAAAGGGGATGATTCACTGGAATCAGAAAGATCGCATTTACATTGCGATTTGGGAAGCAGACTTCCATTGAAGAACCACATAACCTTCTGGATATTTTAGCATATATTGCTGGGTTCTTGCTCCGCAATCATCTTGATGATTTTTTTTCGATATTTTCTCAAACCGTACAAACGACAGGAGAATGAGTGAATCACCGCCATTAAGTCTTCCACCAATTCTTCTTGAGGAGAAAGGACAGATTGATTAGCAATGACTAATTTTACTCCATGTGTGTTCAGAAAATGCTCAAAATACTCAAATCCAAAGCGACAGAGCCGATCTTTATGGGCTATAACCAAAATCCCCACTTCTCGGCGTTCAATCATACTCATTAGTTCCAATAATTTGGGACGAGTGTAATTTAGCCCTCCTCCTATCTCTTGAATAACTTTATCAATGGTGTAGCCTCTAGCTAGACAAAATTGTTCCATTGCTTCTCTTTGTCTAACCAAGTCATTTTTCTGTTTTGGAGATGATACCCGTGTATATATTAAAGTTTTTGCTATAACCTCTTTTCTTTCTAAGTTCAGAGCGAGGGTTAAATCCTCATCGGTATAATAACGATGTCCACTGGTGAGTCGTTTGGCAGGGAGTTTCCCTGTTTTATCCCAAATTCTCAGGGTTGCTACTGTGCGATTGACTTTTTTGGCAAACTCCCCCGGCTTATATCTGCGTTCCATTCCCTAAATACCTGCTAATCATATGATTATCTTAACAGGTTTTGACAGATATTTCTCATCTAGACGTAATCGATGACAATGGGATTGTCTTCTGGGGACCAGATGGTGATGAAGCCGCTAGCTCCCGGAGCCATGATCCCTAGGTCGGTGCACATGGAAACAAGGGCAGCCGCGAGGGCTGCGTCAACCGCGTTGCCCCCCCGATCAGCAACGGCGGCATCGGCATCAGCCGAGATCTGGGAGCCGGAGGCAATACTTACCCGTGACATAGCCAAGACGGTAAAAATTTCTTTTCATCTTTCATAGTGCATTATGGATGTTTTCTTTTATCGGCTTGGATAATTTGTGCTTAAAACTCAAAACTTTCTTCGCTACTGCCTTCATGCACTGTTTTGACCCATTTGAGCCGCTTAGGTCGCACTGACATACGAGCCGTGGTACTAGGCATTACCACGAACCAATGAAGCAAATAAATCATGCCCCGTAAAGTTTGCAGGGTAATACTAAACAAGTTTGAAAGGCGAAATTCTTTATCGGTGTGGGTGCGTCGTAACCCCGTAAACATTGCCCAAAAGACAAGAGAGAACATTAAACTACTAAGGGGACTGAGTACCGGAAAACGATGGCGGGCAATTATCATTAATAAGTCCGGCACAGCCGCCGTTGGGAGCAGATATTGAAGCAGTACAAATAAGAGCAAATCCACCCTTTTCCTAAAACCTATGCCATTACTGATAATCAAACGCCAGTAGTCGAGATAGCGCTGATATCCCCCTTCCGCCCAGCGGTTGCGCTGATGCCAAAGAGCTATCGCTCTGGTAACTCCTTCTTCTTCTACAGCAGGCAAGAGTAAAAAGCCAATTTTCCAATGATCCAGGTGTAAGCGAATAGTTAAATCTAGATCGTCGGTAATGGTCTGCTCATTCCAGCCGCCACAACGATCTAAAGCCGAACGACGGACAAACTGACCATTACCCCGCAGTTCGCCAATCCCACCGAGAGCAATGCGCTGCTGCTGTAAATAGCTGTCGAGAGCCATTTCTGCCATCTGTCCCCGCGTCCAGAAATTTAAAGGAGCATTGGCGATCGCTTTGCGTACCTGTACGGCTCCCATCTGTTCTGATTCAAACATCGGCAGCAATCGCCGCAGTAAGTCCCGTGGCACTTTGGCATCGGCATCAAACACGCCCACAATCTCACCTTTGGTCAGGGGTAATACTTGATTCAGGGCTCCAGATTTACCCCCACCCGCACCAGCTGAGCGGTGCAGTACCTTTAGCTGAGGGTATTGATTTGCTAAATCATCTAATAATTCGGGGGTTTTGTCCGTGCTGTGGTCATCAATTACCCAGACTTCATACTTATCTGCTGGGTAATCCAAATCACACAGCATTCTTGCCAAATTGCCGATCACCGCTTCTTCATTTTTCGCTGCTACTAGGAGTGAGACAAAAGGCGCACTGGCTAGGGTATCATCAGATAATGGTTCGGGGGCAGATTCTGGTTTAGCGAATATCAGACGTATGAACTGGATTACTAGCACTCCGGTGACACCTAGCACTGCCCAATATCCCCAAGAAACTAAATGGAGCCCAATAATAATGCCCCATACCATCATCAGCGTCAAGGCTGCTTTGCGTCTGCGCCCTTCTAAACCCTGGAAAAAATCGCTTCTAAATTCTTCTTCTTCTTCTTCTGGGTCTGACCATTCCGACAACAGAGAGCTAATCGGGTCAAACTCCTTGTCATTGTCGTTTTCAGGCCAATAATTCTTCGGCATAATCGATTTTGGATTAGGGGTTGAATATGATTTATTGTAACTGAGATTGTTAAAATTCTTAGCGAATTCTTAATTTATTATAAGGTGTCAAATAATTCTCTATGATGACCTTCGCAACCACAGCGATAGCACTAGGTTCTGTTTTCTGGGTGGAACTGGTACGAGACTTTTACCACGCTCTCTCCCATTATTGGCCCCCCCTGTATATGTTGCATGTGTGGCATCATCGCGTTTTCCGTCGGGATTTATCTGTCGTCAGTGATAGTCTCTATCGACAAGCTCACTGGTACAATGACGTGCCCGAATCATTGGTAATGCTTCTATTTAGCCTGTTGCCCTGGGCAGTGATGTATAGTTTGGCACTTCCCCACCAATGGGCAGCTTGGGCGGGTTCTCTTTATGCCCTGAGTTTCTTAGTGGGAGCGATCGCCCGTGGGAGTGGGTTACCTTATGCTGATGAACTAACGGATTTAACCCATCGTCCCGGTGATTTGAAAAGCTTACCCTCTCGCTGGTTTGTCAATCGACCCTACCACTGGCGGCATCATTTTGATAATCAAAAGGCTTATTATTGCGGTGCGTTTACTTTGGTAGATAAGCTTATGGGCACCGCTCTCTCTCTCAAGGGTAAAAGGATTGCTGTGACCGGAGCATCTGGCACTATGGGGCGATCGCTTCTGAAGCATCTCCACATCAGGGGGGCAAAAGTGATTGCTCTGACTTCCAAGAAGCAGACCATTACTTTAGATGTCAAGGGTGAAAACTTCCCTGTGAAAACCCTGACTTGGCAGGTAGGCAAAGAGTCAGAATTGACAGTAGAGCTAGAAAAAGTAGATATACTGATTGTCAATCACGGTATTAACGGGTATGGTGAGAGAACAGGGGAGGCGATCTCACAATCCTACGAAATCAATACCTTTTCCTGTTGGCGGTTACTGGAACTATTTTTTACCACCATCCGTACTAACGAAGATATAGTGCGTAAAGAAGTTTGGGTCAATACCTCAGAAGCGGAAGTCAGTCCTGCTTTTAGTCCCCTATACGAGCTGAGCAAACGGGCATTGGGAGACTTGGTGACGCTGCGCCGCCTCGATGCTCCTTGTGTGGTGCGCAAACTGATTCTCGGTCCGTTTAAGAGTAATCTCAACCCGATTGGGGTGATGTCCCCTGACTGGGTGGCAAAGCAGATTGTCAATTTAGCTCAGCGAGATGTGCGCAATATCATAGTGACGATTAACCCCTTGACTTTCATTGCTTTTCCCATCAAAGAGTTTTTTGTCTCTACTTACTTTAAACTATTCAGCAACAGAAAATACGAAATAGGGAATAGAGAATAGGGAATAGGGAATAGTAGGATTTGGGTTTAAGGGTTGGTTAAGTGTATGGGCGGATAGAACGCGGATGACGCGGATGACGCGGATTATCACGGATTTTGCTTGCCAACATTTGGCGAGGATGTGATTACATATCACCTCTTT
>JBFRWF010000345.1:0-7714 GCA_051439465.1 Xenococcaceae cyanobacterium
TCGGGGGAACAAAGGCGATCGGGAACAAAGGCGATCGGGAATCAAGGCGATGGGGTTGCTTCCTTGACTCTCCATCTGCTTTAATAGCAGAATGACACTTCCCTTTGCTTCCTATTGAGATTCCAAAGGCAGAACGTACACCTTTGGTGGACTGGTTGCTGAACCTGATTGCTCAACAGCAGCAGGTAATTGAGAACCAGCAGGACACTATTGCCTTTTCTTGAGGAGAAAGTCAGTCGTCTCGACGAGCAACTCAAAGCTGCCAAGAAACTGAAGGGCTTTCCCGAAAATCCGACCCAGCACTGTCAATCAAGGGGAAAAGAAGCCTAAAAAAGAGGGGAAAAGAGCAGGTTCAGACAAACGCAGCAAGAAAACGAGCTTCGTTGTAGACTCGCTCGCTGATCATAGAACCAGAAACTCTGCCGGAGGGAGCCACATTCAACGGGTATCGAGAGTATGACGTGCAGGATTTAATTCTCAAGCGGCACAATATCAGGTTTTTACTAGCACAGATCGTCACAGTGGAGGGAAAGACAATAGTCGGGAAGTTACCCGACCAATACCAGGGACATTACGGACCTACCCTGATGTCGTTCATTCTCTATCAACATCACCAGTGTCGAGTGCCTCAGAATTTAATCGACGAACAGCTTAGAGAGCTAGGGGTGGATATTTCTGCCGGTCAAGTCAACCGCCTGCTGCTAGAGAATAAAGAGTCTTTTCACACCGAGCAGAGTCAAATTTTGCAGGTAGGGTTAGAGACAGCCGATTATATACATACTGATGACACAGGAGCCAGACATCAAGGTCAGAATGGATATTGCACAGTCATCGGCAATAACCTATTTGCTCACTTGTGCAGCACCAAAAGTAAAAGTCGGGAAAACTATCTGCGGATGGGAGCGAGGCCCTCATGAAGACTTCGTCCGATGATGAATATTCCCGCAGCTATTTGGAACAGCAACAACTGGCAGCTTGCCATCTGTCCAAACTGAAGTTTTCCTCTCAGGTCATTAGTCAAGGAGACCAAGAGTGGAGCCAATATCTAGAGGCAAAAGGCATTACCAGCCAACAGGGAATCAAACTGGTAACAGAAGCAGCCTTGCTCGGGAGTGCAATTGAGCATGGACTTTCACCAGTTACGATCATTCGAGCGTGACGGAGCCAAACAGTTTGCTATTTTAGTCCACGCTCTGTGTTGGGTTCATATGGAGCGAAGTCTCCGCCGTCTCAATGGGGTGACGGCACAGCAGAGGCAAGAGATTGAGCAAGTCCAGGATACCTTGTGGGCTTACGCTTCGTGAACTGAAAGTTTACCAAGAGCAGCCAAATCCCCAAGACAGGGAGCGATTAGAAGAGCGCTTTGAGGAAATTTTTGGGCAGCGCTACCCCCATCACTACGGTCTCAACCTGGTGATGCAGCAATTCTGTGCTCATAAAGATGAGTTACTGCGGGTTCTAGATGCACCTCAAGTACCTCTACATACCAATGCTGCTGAAACTGATCTCAGAGAATATGTGACAAGACGTAAGATTAGCGGTGGTACTCGCCATGACAACGGGCGTCGGGGGAGTGATACGTTTGCGGGTTTGAAGAAGACCTGTCGGAAATTAGCTTTTTCCTTCTGGCAGTATTTGCTCTCTCGCTCCATTGGAGATGAAACTGTTCCATATCTACCAGATGTGTAAGGAGCGCGAGCACCAGCCCCTACTTGATACAACCCATTCTGATTAGTTAGAGCCTATCGGAAAAATAATCAGTCACGGTGGTGATCGCTTCGGTGATTACTCCTGTAGTTAGATTTCCGGTTGGCGATCGCTTCGGGGCTCTGACCCCGCTCTCTACCACCAAAATGATCGTCTTCTTTCCCCATCGCCTTCTTTCCCCATCGCCTTCTTTCCCGATCACCTTACTTCTCGATCGCCTTACTTCTCGATCGCCTTACTTCTCGATCGCCTTACTTCTCGATCGCCTTCTTTCCCCATCGCCACCAGTGGTTATTGAGCAGTTACAACGGTTCTTGATGCTATCTAGCAAAGATGTAGTGGTGAGAACTACTTTAGCTTGGGTATCTGTGATGATTGATTTAATCCGAGAGGAATTCTGATTACGTCGAGGTGGATAAGCGGGAACGGCCAGGATTTTAGCATATAAACAGCCAAAAAAAGCGGCGATGAATTCTAAACCTGGTTGATAAAGTAGCAAAGCTCGCTCACCAGGATTCACAATAGATTGAAGATAGGCTGCAATTTTTCTCGCCTGTTGATCTAATTCTTGGTAAGACAGCGAATCTGATTCTATCCCCCCTTTTGTTACAAATTTGTAAGCGGTTTGATTAGACAGATATTGCTGTTGGCAACGTAGTAATTCTACTAAATTTGAAAATTGCTCCATAATATGTTGTTTTTAGCTTTTTGGACTTTGGACAAAATTTGATTGTTTGTCTTTCGTTTAATGTTAGCTTTTCTCTTAGTCTCTTGCTCTCATAAAACTCATAGAAAAACTCATAGAAAAACTCATAGAAAAACTGGCAAAGCCTAATTCTTTGGAGTATTCCACAAAGCGGGAAATTAAGAAGTTAACAGGCATGTATCAATAGAGACATAGCCTGCATTATTCATGAGAGTATTGCCAAAAAGCCTAAAAACTTTATCAGGTACAAGTTACAGCGGTTGAGCGCCAAACAACAGTCTGTTATGTCTATCCGTCCTGGTTGACTGACAAAACTTATTCAACTTTGTATTGAAAGGTGTGGACCTTAAACTCGAGCCGATAGCGTCGTTTATCATGCTGCTTTCTGGAGGCCATAGCCTTATCAGGATCGTGGTTGCTCGTAAACCGCACCCGACTCCTGAGGCTCCAGCCATTCTCTAGAGCGGCAGTCCAGTAGAAAGAGTTGACAAAAAAGGACTTGTCTGCATTGTGCCAACTCATCATCAAGTTTATCCAGAGGTGGACTTGACAATTGACTCTTCTATCCGTGCAATTACATGAAGGTTATGAACCACCGCCATCCTTCGTAGGTCATAGAGATTCTTGCGTGTACCAAGGTAACGGGCACGGTGTCCTTGCCACTGACCAACATGAGCCAGGGTATGCTCAACCCCAACTCGTTCTCGTAGTTTGGCTCTCCCAGCAGCTGTAGTTTGACGCTGACGCAACTCCTGCAAGAGTGCTTCTTCTGGATGAATAGAAACACTACGTCCTGTAGCGCTGGAAGTACACTGCTCGCGTAAAGGACAAATGGTACAAACATCCTTAGGGAAACGAGCTGCCTTTCCCCTTTGAAATGGCACAGCTACCTGATTGGGACAGTAAATTAAACCTTTGTCCCAATCAAGGGTAAAGGCATTTTTAGTGAAACGCTTTCCGTTCCTTACAGCCCAAGCCTTACACACGATAGTTAAAGAAGGCGATCGCTCTCTAACCATCTTGCTATTCAAGTAAGCCCGGTCAATATGCAGCTCTTTCAACTCGACATTTTGAGATTTGAGGTCGGTATAAGGGAGACGAATCTAGAGCAGCTCTAAGAGAACGAGCACTGAAGCCTCCCACTCGCTCCGCCATTTCTACTGTACGTTCGACTAATCGACGATCGCCTTCTTTAGCAATCAGGATAGCCCGAAACCTCACCAATGTCCCTTTTCCAAAAGGGGCTTGTTCACAGTCGAGGCAGTCGAGAACTAATTGCCATCGTCTGTCCATCATAGCGTGCTTCTATCAGTTCATCATCTGATACTCCTGTATAGGCTTGTAGAATTATAGCTAAGGCTAACTGCCCTGGGGGGACTGGACAGAAGCCAACAGTGCTGTCTTTGAACAGAGTGGCGAGTTCCTGTTGGAATTCATCGTTGAACATTTGATGCCGACAATTACGCAGAAATACGAAGAGTTTAGCTTTACGGATCCCCTTGACTACCTTTTGTTCAGCCCGAGACAATTCTAGAGGAGGATTCCAATTGGGAGGACGCATAGACGACACCACTAATTCTGTGCTGATTTTTTCCTCTCTACACAATACTTCTTTTTTGTCAACCCTTTCTACTGGACTGGCTCTCTAGGGAAGCTTTAACCCACTCCCATCCAATACGAAAATAGCTGTTGCCCCGAAACCAGTGAGTATCTACCCACCGACGTTTACCTGCCTTGACCACAGCAACGCCTTGGGCGGTGACGTAGAGGGTCGCCACTGCGAGAATAAACCACAACCGAGAGAGAGCACACACAGAGCGAATCTGCGATCGCTGCAGATTCGGTGCCATTGGATTAGTCGTCGAGGAAACTTTCCGATGATGTCGAAGCGCATCTCATATTCTGCAAAGGTTTTGAGGGTAGTCTTCTCATCGCTGACAATAGATTGATATTGTTGCGACCGAAAATGAGATGCACTGATCCATACCGGAAGCTCTTTATGCAGCCTGACATTGTGAAAGCACAGGGCTGAGCCTCCCTTGAAATGGAAATCTTTGAGTTGACACCAACCTTTGCCAGAGCGCCAAATCCAAGTATCTTTCTTCACTCGAATGCGATAGTGCCAACCCCATTGGCTGGTCAATTTTCCCATCAGGTTCGTGTGGACAAAGCCCCGGTCTGCCAGCAACACCACCTTTACCCCTTTGGGCAATCCCTCGACGGCCTGTTCCAGCATCTGGAGATAATCGCGCTCACGATACAGAGGCACTCTTGTGTTCCCTCACTCGCCAGACTACGGGTAAGGCACGTCCCCGATGTACTACCCCTAGCCGTACCAGACAATACTCATCCCAGAATAGGGAAGTGTCTAAACTTAGATAAATACAGTTATTTTCTAATTAATTTGACCGACCTACTTAACATTTTCTGAAATCCACTCCAGATAAGAATCTGAGCCAGCAATAATCGGCAGAGCGATAATTTCTGGCACCTCGTAGGAGTGCAACTCTTGAACCTTGGCTGACAAAGCTGGAAACTGAGCTAAGTCTGTTTTAATTATCAGTTGCCACTCTTCGTCAGAATTAACCTTGCCTTGCCAAGTGTAAATAGAATGTACTGGTGTCAAGGTGACACAAGCAGCCAATTGAGCCTCAACCAAAGCCGAGGCGATCGCTTCTCCCTCAACCTTGGAAGAAGCAGTTACCAGTACAATACCATAACGAACAGGATCTTTGTGCATATTTTAGCTTAGAAGGTGCCTGAGAACCAATTGGATACTACAATTTAGTGCAATACCCTTCAGCTTTCTGGCTAAAAAGACGACAAGGAATAAACTTGACCATCAATCAACAGTCGTGTAATCCCTTTAGCTTGTAGATAAGAACAAGTTTTCTCAAGCATTCGACCATCAGGAACTTTAATCACTCGCTGAGAACGATTAGAAAAACGCCGTGCTACTCGGTGGTTGTCAAAAACTGGCAGCGTTTTCTGCTGAACTTCTTCAGCAGGAATCTTTCCTAAATCAGCAAATTCTTTCAGGGGTCGAGTAATTAACTCCGCTGCGCGGTCGATCACTAAATAGCAAATGTTAGGGAAGGAAGCTTCAGACAAGGGTAAAACTTGGACATCAGCGTTTTTTGAGAGAGTATGAGGATAATCCGCTTCCACCTCATCTTCCCATTCATCCTCATCAATGTCTTCTAAATCTTCTTCATCCTCATCCAAATCGGCTAAGTCTTCTCCTAGCATCTCTCCTAGGGTAATGACATCTACTCGCTCAACATCCTCATCCTGCTCAAAAAACTCTACCTCATCCTTGACAGAAACTTTCTGTAGTGTCCGAGCAGGTGTTTTTTCTTCTGGGACTGGGGTAGCAATTATAGTTTCAGAAGGCGCTGATGAGCGCCGACGCCGCCGAATTACGGGGCTAGTCGTTTGGTCATCTGAAAAGTCACTTTCAGACTCTACTGGTTGCTCAACAGTCTCCAGAACCTCTTTGTCACCACTCTTTGGGGTTCGACAGAGACGCTTTTGCTGAATTAAGTCCTCATATTCTAACTCCGACAAGTTACTTTTCAAGAAACGGCTAATGGTCGAGCTACTCACCCCATAGCGAATTGCCAGAGTTGAGGTCGTTTCTGCTGTCTGTCGATACAGCTTGAGGATTTCTTTCCTATTGTCATCAGTCAGTTTTCTAGGACTCATGCTATTTCAACCCCGTTTACACTCACCTGCGCCCAAGGAGGCGAAACTGGATCTGTTAAGATTAACTGTTGTTAAGACGAGATTACCTGTTCGACAAACCCTAGGGCGGATTGATGCAACTTGCTACTAATAGTCTATCGTCTACAGCACAATTTAATCTCTGCTAATAATCTAGAAACTACTTATGCTTATTTCAGAGGCCACACCAGCCCTATTAGTTCTCGCTGACGGGACTTCCTACCAAGGTTGGTCATTCGGAGCCATCGGCACTGCTGTTGGAGAGGTGGTGTTTAACACCGGGATGACCGGATATCAGGAAGTCTTGACCGATCCTAGCTACTGCGGTCAGATTATCATCTTTACCTACCCAGAACTGGGTAATACTGGTGTTAATCCAGAAGATGAAGAATCAGCACACCCTTACGTCAGGGGGGTTGTCGCCCGCAATATCACCCGCCGTCCGAGTAACTGGCGTGCCACTCAATCTCTCCCCGACTACCTCACCGAACATAACATCCCCGGAATTTACGGGATCGATACTCGGGCTCTCACCCGCAAAATTCGCTCCTTTGGGGCAATGAATGGGGGGATTTCCACAGAAATTATTGACCCAAAAGAGTTACTTCGCCAAGTGCAGGCAGCACCGAATATGGCGGGGTTAAATCTGGTGAAGGATGTGACCACTAAGGATGTCTACGAATGGTCTGAGTCCACAGACTCTAATTGGGAATTTCGTCCCGCTGACAGTGGCACTGATGCTGAAACTCTGACGGTAGTGGCGATTGATTTTGGCATCAAACGCAATATCCTGCGACGTCTGGCAAGTTATGGTTGCCGCGTCATTGTTGTTCCTGCCAACACTCCGCCAGAAGAAATTCTCAAGCACAATCCCGATGGAATTTTTCTGTCTAATGGTCCTGGGGACCCCGCAGCAGTAATAGAAGGAGTCGAAACCACCAAAGCCCTCTTAGAACAGGGTAAACCAACATTTGGCATCTGCATGGGACACCAGATTCTGGGGTTATCTTTGGGTGCAGAAACCTTCAAGCTCAAATTTGGGCATCGGGGCTTAAACCAACCTGCTGGTTTGCGGCAGCAGGTGGAGATTACCAGCCAAAACCACGGGTTTGCGGTTGATGCCGATTCCTTGAATCCTGAGGTGGAGATTACTCACTTTAACCTGAATGACCGCACGGTGGCGGGATTGCGTCATAAAATCTTACCCTTCTTTTCCGTGCAGTACCACCCAGAAGCTAGTCCTGGTCCTCACGATGCCGACTATTTGTTTGAGCGGTTTGTCAAATTAATGCGAGAAAAACGCGCTTGAATGGAAGATTGGTGATTGGGGATTAGTGATTAGTTTTTCGGGCATGGTTCAATATGGTTCGTGGCAAGGTAACACATAGGGGTGTTAGTTTGGGGAACTTTTAGAACCTTTTCCCGGAGTCCGGTTTCTCCCCCTCTCCCCGTCTCCTTACAAGTGTAGGTTTTTTACATTTATAGTTGAGATGAGTAGGGGGAGCAGGGGGAGCAGGGGAAGCAGGGGGAGAAAAAGCTTATTTTTTCGTTTCTGCGATCGTCCTGACTCACCCTTTT
>JBFRWF010000346.1:0-8800 GCA_051439465.1 Xenococcaceae cyanobacterium
TCTGGTCGCAATGGAGTGCGCTTAATAGGAAGTTGAAAGGTGTTCGTCGCCACAACTTCTTCAAAGATGCTAACAGCATAGCAGAGGACATCCTGAGAGTTGAGGTTAAGACGAAAGTCAAAGCTAGTGAATCGACAAGGAAGAAATAAGGAATGGGACTACAAAGTCCTGACAACCAAGTTTGAAGACCGACATGGTACAATCGATGAGCTAATTGAAGCTGTCCGAGCAGGATATGCAGTAAACGGTGCTTGGTTCGGTGGAAAATCTCGCTCCAAAGCCAATGTTATCGGTGTCGGTTGTCTTCTGCTCGACTTTGACAACTCAAAAGCTAAGCTAGATGAGAATGGGCGACCTCTCAAAAATTCCCAGGGTAAAATAATCTGTGAATACGACCCACAGCTTCCCTTAGAGGCGGCGCTAACCCACCCCTTCCTAAGTCAGTACACTGCCGCCATTTACACCAGTCCTAGTCACAAACCAACTTGGCATAAACTAAGAGCAGTCATCCCCTTACCGAGGTTTATGCGGACCGATGAGTATGAATCTCTCGCCCAATTGGTCTTAGAAGAATTACCAATGGCCGACGCTGCTTGTAAAGACGCAGGACGGGTATTTTTCGGGAACACCAATACTGAGGTATATTTTCTGGGGAATGAACCATTACCAGAAGAGTGGATTGAGAAAGCTAAAAAGATTAAAGAAGTACGCAGATGATTTAAAATTTTGGGGATGGTGGTTTAACAATAATCGGGCGACTAATGAGCTGTCAGGGAAAAGAGCGATCGCTGCTTTTGGTGCTCCTTATGTGAATGTTGGAGTAGTAGAAGATGAGTACCTCACTTTATTTGGCAATCTAGATGGCTTTGACGATTACTACCAAAACCTAGTCAATAGCGAAATTCTCCAACTTGTGGGAAGGCAGCGCCCCCACCTTTACCCCAACCAACAATTTGTCCTCTACCAAGTCGGGACAGGCATCGACTTAAGTTTCCTGACCCCATTTGGGATTAAGGTAGTCTACCGTCATGGAATTGAACTGACCCCTGATGCAGGGACACGGGGTCAAGGGAGAAAACTGGCAATGGTTGAATTCGCCCTTCAACTAGTCAGAGCCGAACAAGATATCAAAAAGCTAACCCAAGGGACCTTGGCCAAAGGAATTGGCTGTGGTCAACAGAACATTTGAAATCCTGTACTTAGCATATTATGGCTATTTTTTTCTTGCGCTTACCCTGGATAAAAATAAATAATAAATGGCAGCTTGTTCAGCAAAAGCAAGCTGAAAATGGTTGGGTTTGGGCTTATGAGCAATACAAATCAGATTGTAGATCGTGGGAGGCGATCGCTAATGCTGTCGAACAAGCAAAGGCGGCTAAGCGTGGGATTTGGAATGGAAGCCCAGAAGCGCCTTGGGTTTGGAGGAAACGAAATAAATAATCGCGCTGCCAAAGGCACAGCGAAGCTGCACGCACTTGCCAACAATAAGCCCCGACTCTATTGACTTAATGCCGGGGTTGATGTAGTATTTTGTTAGAGCCTATTATTCGGGTTCAATTGTCTATTTCTCTCCTGCATACTTCTGCTTCCTATTGAGGGATCCCGCGCCTAGTCCTAGAGCTAGACCTAAGCCAAGAAGGGTAGAAGGTTCAGGAACAGACTGCTCAATCTCAAAACTCACTGAATTCCAGTTAGCTTGACCTGTATCTGCGCTTGAACCAGAGCCAAAGAAGACAGCATTCTTTAAAAGAGAAGGAGAAGCATCAGGCAAATTAAATCCACTGTAGTCAGCAATGACTAAATTACCATCCAAGAAAATATCAGCGGTGTTAGAAGCAGGCTCGAAAACTAGTTCATAGAGATGATACTCATTGGCACTAACTCCGCTCAATGTTACTGGCTGAAGTTCATCTATAGTTAGAAACCCAGCAGTTACGATTACATCGCCATTACTGTCAGAACCAACAAGCAATTGAAAACTTTGCGTTTCATTTCGGTAACCTGTCACAATTGAACCGAATGGATCATCAGGAATGTCTATAACTCGGAGGTTAGTACTAAGTTTCCATCCAAAGGTGAGAGCGTCATTATTCAGACTAGCGTTTGTATCTTGAGAATAAAGTAAACGGCTGCCTGATTCTGTTGAGTTATCATCTGTGGACCAAGCATCAATTCCCAAGCCTAGGTCATTGATAACAGGATCGACTGAATTACCCGGCGCAATGGTACTTCTAAAAGTCCAGCCTTCAGTAGTTGGGTCAGCACTTCCTGTATGCTCAAAAAGAACTATAGCTTTGGCACCATTGACATTGCTGACGAGTAACAGAGTAGTCGCAGAAATGACAGAAGCAACTTTAGACAAAATATTTTTAGCCATACAGCGAATTCCTTAATTCAACAAATTCACTGTAAGCAATTCACCACAAGGCTTCTGTCGCTTTCATGGCTGCAAAATGTAGCGAATTATGCAGTTTAGAAGAACGACTTATATTAAATCTAGAACTATCAAAGCTAGAATTCTTATCTGATCAGGTTTTTGTGGTTAGCGATCGCCATTTTCAAGTTTATTTGTGAAGAATTATGAACCCTTGGTAATTCCTAATCCCGATAAAGCGACCAAATCTTGCTTAGAACCACAACTGGCGGTCTGCTCCACAGCGCAAGGCGAGCGACGCTTTTTGGGGGTTTGGGGTGGTGAACGCAACAAAAGTGATTATATTGTTGCGTTGAGCGTTTTTAAAAATCTTTCTGTGTGCTTTTAGTCGCTGTTTGTACTACAAGGTGAAGCTGACAGAAAATTTTCTGCTTACCTTCTGGAAAAAGATAAAACTCAATTCTGTGTGCTTTGCGTCGTGTTAAGTGCTACAGAAAAGTTTTGAGAAAAAAGTTGGCGGAGTTCGCGATGTAGGACTTTGTGCTATAGAAAAGTTATAGAGAGTAAGTTGTTTTGGAGTTGGTAAGTTTTATAAGATACTACGTAATTTGAGGAAGAATGAGTGTCGGAAAAATATGTAACTAAGCTTCGCTTAGATACATGAGTGAAAGATGAAACAATACGCAAAGTAATGTTTCATGTCACTCCATGACCGGGGCGATCGCCTTTTTCAGTGACCAGTGACCAGTTACCAGTTACCAGTTGTTAACGATTCACTGGTAACTGGTAACTGGTCACTGATAACTGATTAACCGCTGGCAACTGTCCCCCTCAAAATCTTCATTGCTGTCTGAGCTGCCTTCTTCATTACCCCATCATTAGGGTTTTGATTAACAGAGTCTTATAAAGTTGTATCGACATTTGAGCTTGCCTGATTGGGAGTCAACAACAAATACAAACAAGGAATAACTAACAAAGCAATTAGAGTAGAAGCAACCAAACCAAAACCGATCGCACTGGCTAAAGGGAACCAAGTTGGATCGCTTAAAGCTAAAGGAATTACCCCCACAATAGTAGTAATACTAGTAGTAAGAATGGGACGCAATCGATCTGCTGCCCCTCTAGCTGCTGCATCGCGAACATTCAGACCTTTGGCTCGATGATTATTCATAGTTTCAATCATGACGATCGCATCGTTAACCACAATTCCAGTCAGAGCAATAATGCCAATTACCGCAGGGAAAGAAATGGGAATTTGTAAAAGGAAGAAACCAAGAAATGTACCAATGAAGGCAAAGGGAATAGCCAACATGATAATAAATGGTTGAGTAAAAGAACTAAATTGAATTACTAAGACAGCAAAGACGAGAAATAGAGCAACGAGCGCCATTTGTCCCGCCGAAGCAAAAGTTTCTCCTTGGGTTTCTAATTCTCCCGCAAATTTATAGTCATAACCTTGACCCCATTTTCCTTTCATATGTGCTAATTTTGGTTCTAAGTCGGCAACAATTTCCCCTACGGTACGACCTTTATTTTTGGCTAAAACTGTAACTGTGCGTTGAGCATCTTTATGAGTAATAGATAAAGGTGCATTACCAATTTCTGCTTCTAATACGTGACTACCAGTAATATTTTCTCCATTGTTATTAAACAGGGGAATGCTTAACAATTCATCGCGACGAGTTGGACCCCCAATTCCCCCATCACGGGAAGCCCACATGGTACTGAGGCGAATTTCTAAATCTTCTTCTCCACCACCGATAGGAAAATCTCCAATATCATTATCGGTCATCATATAGCGTCCTTGGGTAGCTAACTCATCATCGGATATGCCGTAAAAGTTCATTGCTTCGCGACGGGGACGTAACTTAATATCTGGTCTTAACGCACCTAAATCATCTCGTACATCTATTGCCCCATCAATTTGTCTTAGTGCCAATTGCACTTCTCCAGAGATCCGGCGTAACTCATCCATATCTGTACCCGATAGTTCAATTTCGATGGGGTCGCCTCCTTCTCCCGTAGATTGAGCATTAACTACCAGCGATGCCCCTGGATACTGACGTAGTGCCGTATTTAATTCTGACCGTAAATCATCTATATATTCAAAAGAAAGCTGTTCTCTTTCCTCTTCTGGGGTAAAAATAGCCGAAAAACCCACTAAATAATTACCATTTTTGGGGTTGAGTCCACTTTCTTGCACTAAACTACTCCTTTGTCCGACTAATTTGATAACACTGTCTAGATAATCTTTCTCCCGTAATAATTCTCCTATTTCATCCGCTACTTTCTGAGAACTATCGAGAGTAGTTGTGGGGGGTAATTCAATATTGACGCTTAACTTTCGTCCATCTCCTTCAGCAAAGAGACTAGAAGGAACAGTCCCTACTAAAATAGTTGAAGTGATAAATAAGGCGATCGCGCCAAAGGTAAATATTTTAGCTGTAGTTTTATTGCGAATCGTCGCAGATAAACTCCAATTACGGAATTGTTCGGAAATTTTTTCCGTCAGGCGATCGATCTTACTTTTTTGACCTTTGGTTTTAATCTTGCCCAATAAATAACGAGATAGGGGAATATCTACCAGTAAAGCAATAATATAACTAAGCAAAAGACAGACAATTGCACTAATCGGAATCAGGCGGACAAATTTACCCATTTTCCCGCTAATTGCCATTAAAGGAGCTAAGGCAAAAATAGTAGTGAGTTGACCAGAAAAGGCAGGTACAGCATAGGTTTTAACTGTTTTCAAGGCAGCTTGGTTAAAACTTAACCCTTCCACAAAAATACCGTCGTGCATTCCTTCCATCATCAGAATGAATACATCTACTAGTAATCCAAGTGCCAAAATCATACCGATTTGCACCATCTTATTAAGAGTGAAACCGAATAAAAATAATACCGCCAGAGTTCCTAAAAAAGTCAAAGGAATGGATAAACCAGCAATAATCGCTTCTCGCCAAGTTAAGGCAAATAAGAGGACAATAAAAACCCCCAAAACCCCTTGCCAAGCGTTATTAAATACATTGAACAGGTCTTTATTAATTTGGTCTGCATCAGTATTAATGACCCGATATTCCATGCCATAGGGCCAAATACTCGGATTTTGTTTAGCTGCCTCGATCGCTGCTAGAGAATCATCAATAACTTTAATCGTATCCGAACCTGGAACTTTAACCAGATCGACATTAATAACTGGTTGAAAATATCCCCCATCCGAACTGAAAAAAGCCCGATTTTTTTCCCTCTCTAAATCTCGTCTAACTTCGGCAACTTCTCCTAATCTTACTACTCGTCCTTCTGACTCATCCCCCAAACGGGTTACAGGTAAGTTACGTAAATCCTCTAAACTACGAAATCTACCGTAATAGCGTAACTGTGTACCAATTTCATCACTTTCAATCTGATCCCAAGGTAAATCTCGATTTCCCTGTTGAATTGCATTGGCTACCTGGGTTGCAGACACTCCCATAGTAATCATACGAGAAGGGATAAGCTGAACGTGAATAACTTCTTCTCGATTACCACTCAGATCCACTTTGCGGACATTGGGGACAGTTTCTAAAATATCTTCAATATCTTTGGCTGCTTTACTCAGTACTGCTAAATCTATATCCCCATACAAACCCACCGTCAGAATAGGAGTATCCTGCGTCGAGATTTGTTCTACCTTCGGTTCCTCCGCTTCACTAGCAATCTCTGGTTTGGCTTCATCTACTTCTGCCCTGACTAAAGCAATGGATTCGGCTATGGGTGCTTCTGCTGCAAACTCCACCTGAATTAATGACGAACCATCAAAAGAAGCACTACTTAAATCCTTTAAACCCTTAAGGGATTTTAATTCTTTCTCAATCTTATCTGTGACTTGATTTTCAATGGTTTCAGGGTCAGCACCACCCCAGTCAGTTTGAATAGTGGCGATCGCAATATTTATATCGGGGTCGCCTTCTTTCACCATCGTAAATGCGCCCATTAACCCCCCCACAATGAGAAGTAGAGATAGCAAAATAGCAAATACTGTCTGAAGAAAGAAAAACTTAGCGAAGGATGATGCTTTATTGGTATCGGGGCCGTCATGCCCTTCTGTTGGCTCGGGCGTATCTGGGGGAGATATTAGCTGGCTCATGAGTTATTTCTCAATTAAGAAGACAGAAGAAGATTTGTCGGTATCTTATCGTACCGTACTTGTTTGGGAATAATAATCAAATGCCAGCAATATCTTATCAAACCCAAAATCCAATCCTAATCTAATGAATATAAATAATTTCTAGAACTTTTGAGTTCTAGAAATTATTTACTGTATATTATCCTGAGTTTTACAATTTATATCGTTCATGCAAACAAGATTGAGTATTGGTCTAGCCTTGGGTGTAATAGCTGGTTGACTGACAAAAGTTTTCACACCTCCCGTCTCTATGATGCCCTTGTAATTCATAACCTTGTAGCTGTTAAGGGATAATTTCTACTGGTGCACCATTTACCAAACGATTTTTACCTTCTGTAACCAATTTTTCTCCTGGCTCTACTCCCTCAATAATTTCTCGTTTGGCTAATCCTTCAATTCCCTGTTTAATCCCTCGTTGTTCCACAATACCTTCATCTTCATTGACTACAAAGACGTAAGACTGGCCATCGCGAAAAATAAAGGTATTAAAAGGTGCAACTATTGCTCGCTCTTTTTCTTCTGTAGCTATCCAAACAGATACCTGTTCTCCATCTTGAAGATTAGTTACGCCTTCATCAATACGGATGATAACTCGGACTGACCTTTTTCCAGGGGAAAGTGAAGGACTGACAGAAAACACCGTTCCTTTAGCACTAGCTAATTTCATTAAATCTTGACCAGTGATGCGTCCTGAATTAGCTCTGGAACGGTCTCGGTCTAAAATTATAAAAGCTCTTTGTCCCAGTTTTACTTGCCCTCCTTGAAAAGCGGGAAGCTCGACATTAACTTCAAACCGACTGGGATCGATGAGAATAATGGGCAATCTTTCCACAATCCCCTGGTAATCACTATTCACATTAACTATCTGAGGAGACCAATATTCTCCTTCACGGATATTGAGACGAGCTATTACTCCATCAAAAGGAGCAATTAGCTCTGTATCTTCGCGATCGACATTACTTTGAGCAAGTTTGGCATTAGCAGAATTAACTCCTGCTTCGGCGGTTTCTACTTGAGTTTGGGCAGCAGCTATTTGAGCTTTAACCGAGCGTATCGCTGCTTCTGTTGCCCTTACCGTAGCTTGGGCATTTTTATACTCTGTTTCCTTAACGTCTACTTGTCGCTGTTCTACTGCTCCTTCTGCTGCTAGTCCTTGATACCTTTTTAAGTCTGCTTGGGCAAAAGCTTCATTTGTTTTAGCTTTCTCAAGATCTGTTTGTGCCTCTGCTAATGATTCCTCTGCTTGTCTGAGACTGGCAATTGCATTAAGCACTTGGTTTTTTGCTTCAATTTGTCCTGCTGCTGCTACAGTAATATCTGTATCGTATTTACGACGATCTACTCTAGCTAATAATTCTCCTTTTCTGACCCGATCTCCCTCTCTTAAATCCCTTCCGTCTATTTTTTTGAGATAGTCAATTGTGCCTTCTGCTTGAAAAGTAAGATGTTTTTTCGTTACCGCACTGACATAACCATCACCATAACTCCATGCTTGAATTGGTTCTAAATTGGCAGGTACGGTTTTTACTGTTAATCTTGCTTGTTCGATATTATTGGTTACTTCTTCTGAAGATTGTTGAGAATTAGAAACAGAACGCCAGACTGTTATTCCTCCTGCCAACAGAGCGATCGCACTTAACAATAACAACCACTTGGGTTTTTTGCTAGTAGTTTTTGTAGGCTGTGAAACATCAGTGTTATCGCTCAACTCTGATGCTTGTTCAAGACTTTTCTGTTGCTCGGTGGTCAGAGTAATCGGAGGCTCAAGTATCACTCCTCGTTCTTCTAAATAGCGGCGTTCTTCTTCTGCTTCTTGCTTGAGCAGTTCAAGGTTAGCTTCGCAATATTCGATTGCTTCTTTGATCGCTTCTTCGGGTAAGTCCCAATTATCTGCCGTTTCTTCTAGAGTATCGCCGTTAACAATCATGTCCGACCAAACAGTAAAAGCAGTCAACTTCCTTCCTTTGAGGTAAAGCTGCTTGCGCCATGAGTCGGGACGCGGTTCTAAATACTGCCATTGGGTTTTTGTTGTCATAGTTAATCCAGTTTTTCTAGTTTTCTTGCTTTCTGAGCGTCAGGCTGTAATTTTGTCAGTAGTTGTAGTAGCGCTGCCTACCGCACTCGCTCGCGAGACCGCCTCTTCTTTCTCCTCTGTCTGCTTCGGTTCTTTTGGCTTTTTCTCAAACACCTGTAACCCAGCGGATTCTATCTCAAATCCATTAGAAGTAGGATTGCCAAGTTTTCCACCAACCATAGCCACC
>JBFRWF010000347.1:0-6366 GCA_051439465.1 Xenococcaceae cyanobacterium
TCGGATAAGCTGAAAACCCTTATCTGTAGGTTGGGTTGAACTCCTGTGAAACCCAACAAAAACTAGACTAGAGTTGGGTTTCGTTCCTCAACCCAACCTACATATTCTCTTAACCGAGCAGTATTGAGGCACTGCCGAGATATCCTATCATAGGAACATATAAGCCAAGGGGCTGAGTAGTCGGTGCTAGACCTTAAGCAAATACGACAAAATCTAGAAATTGTTCAAGAGTTACTGAATCGCCGCAATGACGATGAATATGACATCCAGCGGATTTTAAAGCTGGATCGGCAACAGCGGGAACTAGAATCTACCCGCACCCAGTTGCAAGCTCGCAGTAACGAAATCGGTAAACTGATTGGTCAGAAGATTAGAGGCGGTAGCGATCCGAAAGGGTCAGAAATTCAGGCATTAAAAGACGAGGGGAACGAAACTAAAACCAAGTTGAGCCAATTAGAACCCCAGGAAAAAGACTTAAAAGCTCAATTAGAAGCCCTTTTATTACTACTCCCCAACTTACCAAGTGAATCAACCCCCATCGGTAAGAGTGAAGAGGAAAACGTAGAAGTCCGCCGCTGGGGAGACGAATACTTGCCGCAAAATCCCCATATTCTCCCTCACTGGGAAATTGGGGAAAAATTGGGAATAATCGAGTTTGAGCGAGCAGTTAAAGTAGCTCAAAGCCGATTTGTCAACTTAATCGGAGCAGGTGCGGCTTTGGAAAGGGCATTAATTAGTTTCATGCTAGACCAACAAATTGCCGCTGGCTATGTAGAAGTAATGCCTCCCGTATTAATTAGTAGCCAAACTCTGACAGGGACAGGTCAATTACCCAAGTTTGGCGAGGAAAGCTTTAAGTGTGAGGGGGATGATTTGTGGCTTAGTCCTACTGCTGAAGTTCCTGTAACCAATCTCTACCGGGAAGAAATCCTCCAAGCATCCCAACTACCGATTTATCACTGTGCTTACACTCCTTGTTTTCGCCGGGAAGCAGGAAGTTATGGCAAAGATACCCGGGGACTAATTCGACTGCACCAGTTTAATAAAGTCGAGTTGGTGAAAATAGTGCATCCGGATACTTCAGAAGAGGAACATCAATCCCTGGTAAAGGATGCGGAAGGGATTTTGCAAGCATTAAAATTGCCCTATCGGGTGATTGAACTTTGTACCGGGGATTTGGGTTTTAGTGCGGAAAAATGCTACGACTTGGAAGTCTGGCTACCTTCCTCTGGCAAATACCGGGAAATTTCTAGCTGTTCTAATTGTGGAGATTTCCAGGCGCGGCGTGCGGGAATTCGCTTTAAGGAGGCAGGGAAGAAGGGAACTCAATTTGTCCATACCCTCAATGGTTCTGGATTGGCGGTGGGACGCACAATGTCAGCGATTCTGGAGAATTATCAACAACCAGATGGAACTGTGAAAATTCCAGAGGCGTTGCAACCTTATCTCGGACGAGAGGTATTGTAGAAAAAGCCCAGTTGGTTGGGTTGAACGAGAGTGAAACCCAACTAATATATCCACTATTTTGGCAATTTAGATGTCTGATTTCTCCGATGCTTTTTCTGGATATAGTTGTTGATGTACTCGTCGTTTAAAATAGCTCTTGCTAACTTCAACGCCTCTTGCCTTTCTTCATCGGTTAGGTAATCATCACCTTTTAAACCAGATGGTGTGCGCCGAGGATCTCCTCCCGCATCTAGATATCGCTGTCGAGAGATTGCCATTAATTCATCCAAGCGACGAACTTGCTGTTGTATGATGTTATGAGGTTTCGTCATAGTAAGTAGGTCGGTCAAATTAATTATAAAATGGTTGAGAGAGGGAACAGGAAACAGGGAACAGGGACTCGCTAGACTACGTCGCTGCTCCGCAGAGCGCTCAAAGGCAAAAGGCAAAAGGCAAAAGGCAAAAGTAGGGAATAGGGAATAGGGAATAGCTAACCCTAACACCTAACACCTAACACCTCATCCGGGTTTTATATTTATTTTTGCCCACCTACTTAGTTCCATAAATTGATGCAAGTAATTTAGAGCGTGTTTGAAAAGTTGTAGGGGCGAAGCATTTGGGGTATAACCTATGCTTCAAACCCAGGTAAGTCATTCCAAATGCTTCGCCCATCCCAGAAATAGGGGGGCTTTTCAAATACCTTTTCATCATAGAAATTATGTATGAGTAACTTCAAGGTGTCTAGGACATTGATAATTAAGAATGTGTTTGAAAAGTTGTGGAGCATCAAAAGTGGTGGGTTACGGCGCTTGGAATCTACCAGTTACTTGTTCTCAACTCCAGAGGAGCCGCGCCTAACCCACCCTACGATCAACTTTTCAAACACGCTCTAAGTATTGTTCTTCGGTTGGTTCGAAAGCTTGTTGATAGGTTTCTGAACATTGGTTATCTTACCAGGATATTTACACGCCAGATGGACTTACCAATTGTCTACCACCCAGATTACGTCTCCCCACTCCCAGAAGGACATCGCTTCCCCATGCCCAAATTCAAGCTACTCTGTGAATTACTTCTAGCTGAAGGTATCGCCCAACCAGAACAAATTCATACCCCAAAACCACCGCCAAGGGAGTTGATTGAGTTAGTCCACATTCCAGAATATGTCCAGGCTTACTGCCAAGGCACCCTCGATGCCAAAGCCCAGCGCAGGATTGGTTTGCCTTGGAGTCAAGCTCTAGTGACTCGTACCTGTACAGCAGTTGGGGGTACAATTCTCACTGCTAAACTGGCACTGAATCATGGTTGTGCCTGCAACACTGCTGGGGGGACTCATCATGCCTTTCCCAGCTATGGCTCGGGGTTTTGTATCTTTAATGATTTAGCGATCGCCGCCCGGGTTATACAAAAATTAGGACTGGCGAAACAAATCCTGATCGTTGATTTAGATGTACATCAAGGGGACGGTACTGCGTGGATATTTCAGAATGACTCCAGCGTATTTACTTTCTCCATGCACTGCGAAGCCAACTTCCCTGGCACTAAACAAAAAAGTGATCTAGATGTGCCTCTACCTGTAGGCTTAGATGATGATGGTTACTTACAAACCCTAGCACAATACTTACCAGATTTACTGTCAAAAGTCAAGCCTGATTTAGTACTTTATGATGCTGGGGTTGATACTCATGTGAGCGATCGCCTGGGTAAATTAGCCCTCACAGACACGGGTATATATCGTCGCGAAATGCAGGTTTTGAGTACTTGTCTAGCTGCGGGTTATCCTGTGGCTAGCGTTATTGGTGGCGGTTACGCTAGGGATATTCAGGGATTGGTTTATCGACACTCCCTACTGTATCGTGCAGCAAGGGAAGTTTATTATCAATATGGATTGGGTTAAAAATCGCGATCGGGAACTGGTGAAGTTTATCTGGGAGCAAAAAGTAATCTACATTCAATTCCTGTTTATCCAGAGGTGATTGGAAGAATGAGGAATGAAGGATGAGAGTTTGATGGAGTAAGATGAAAGAGCGATCGCTCCCCTATGTCAACCCAATACTCTACACCCACCATGACTCAACCATCAGAAAATCTTGACTCAACCTTAACCCAGTCAATTCAGCATCTCACCCTTGCCGAGTTAGAAACCCTCATTGAAAAAATTGTCAAACGAACTCTTCAAGAAAAAAACAGTCACATTATACCCCATAATTTATTAAAAGGACAGCTACAAACCGCTTCTCCACCTCAAGCATTTTTAGAAACCTTTGGAAGCTGGGAAGATACCCGCACACCAGAAGAAATTATTAGTGAAATCTATGGTAGTCGTATTCTTGACAGAAATGAGAATAACCTGTGAAATACTTACTTGATACAGACACTTGTATTTATTGGCTCAATGGTCGAACTTCTGTAAGAGATAGGCTCCTAGCAGTGGGATGGACAGAGATAGCTATCTGCGTCATTACCGTTGCTGAATTGTACTTTGGTGCTTATAACTCCAGTAAGATTGTAGAAAATCTAGCCTGTGCAGAACGGTTTATTCAAGAAATCCCTGTTCTCCCATTAAATATTAATGCTCTCAGACGCTACGGAGAATTAAAAGCACAACTTCGCAAAATTGGCAGACCAATTGCCAATTTTGATTTACTCATTGCCAGTGTTGCCTTAACCGAAAATCTCATTTTAGTGACTAATAATACTCGTCATTACAATCGTCTTTCTGGATTAACCTTAGAAAACTGGGCAAACTGACTAGTGCCGCTAGTCTAGACTAGGCTAGACTTCGTCCCTGCTAACGCAGCGCGCCCCTGCTGTCGCAGCGCGTACCTGCTACGCAGTACGGGGAAGTCAAAAGTCAAAAGTATTATCAATAAAGGCTTTGGACAATGACAAGGTGGTCACTTATTTTCGCCTTTCTACACTAGGATGGTACAGCGATCACTTTAAATGAGATAATAATCATCCGGTCTAGAAAGGGAACCAACGATGCGACTGTCTCAGATGCTCTTTGTCACACTGCGGGAAGACCCAGCAGAAGCAGAGATTCCTAGTCATAAGTTACTCTTGCGTGCTGGTTATATCCGCCGGATTGCCAGCGGGATCTATGCCTATTTACCCCTGATGTGGCGAGTCTTGAAAAAAGTCTCCCAGATAGTGCGAGAAGAAATGGATGCCACTGGTGCCTCCGAATGCCTCCTGCCGCAGTTGCAACCCTCTGATATTTGGGAAGAATCTGGTCGCTGGGATACCTACACTAAAGCTGAGGGTATCATGTTCGCCCTCATAGACCGACAAGAGCGGCAATTAGGACTCGGACCAACCCATGAAGAGGTAATCACCACCATTGCCAAGGAGATGATTCGCTCCTACCGTCAGCTACCCCTCCACCTCTACCAACTACAAACCAAATTCCGAGATGAAATTCGTCCTCGGTTTGGGTTGATGCGGGGACGAGAATTTATCATGAAGGATGGCTACTCCTTCCATACAGATGAAGAAAGCCTGAAAAAGACTTATCAGGATATGGATCGAGCCTATCGCAATATGCTGCGTCGCTGTGGTCTAGATTTCAGAGCGGTTGAGGCGGATCCTGGGGCAATTGGCGGATCTGGTTCCCAAGAGTTTATGGTACTGGCGGATGCTGGTGAGGATGAAGTTCTCTACACCGAGGATGGCAAGTACGCCGCTAATGTGGAAAAGGCTGTCTCTTTACCTGCTGAGGTGGAACCTTCTCCATTTACAACCTACGAAAAACGGGAGACACCAGGAACGGAGACAATTGAGAAGCTATGTCAATTCCTTAAGTGCTTCCCCACTGTGGTGGTGAAGACTGTCCTTTATGAGGCAGTCTATGACAATGGCATTATGGTGCTGGTGCTGGTGCATATCCGGGGCGATCAGGATGTGAATGAGGTGAAGCTGCAAAATGAATTGGTGAAATTAGCTCCCCAATACAATGCCAAGACAGTCCTTGCTCTAGAGGTACCAGACGAATCAGCACAACAAAAATGGGCTTCTAAACCTCTACCTTTGGGTTATATTGCTCCTGACATTGGAGATGATTATATTAGTCCCGCTCAGGATGTGGCTCCCAAGTTTCTGCGGTTGGTAGATAAGACGGCAGTTGACTTGACAAATTTTGCCACTGGTGCTAAAGAGCCAGGTTATCACGTTGTCGGTGCTAATTGGGGTGAGCAATTCCAGTTACCGGAGCTGGTGGTAGATGTGCGGAAGGCGAGTGCAGGCGATCGCGCTATTCATAACCCCAGCCAAATTCTACAAAGTGCTAGAGGGATTGAAGTCGGGCATATCTTCCAGTTGGGAACCAAATACTCCGAAGCAATGGGTGCTACCTATACAAGTGAGCTAGGAAAGGAAATTCCCCTGTGGATGGGGTGTTATGGACTTGGCGTTTCCCGATTGGCACAGGCAGCGGTAGAGCAGTCTTATGATAAGGATGGGATTATCTGGCCAGTGGCGATCGCTCCCTATCATGTGATTGTGATTATTCCCAATATCTCCGATACCCAGCAAGTGGAAGTCGCCGAGAAGCTTTACACAGAGTTAAATCAAGCAGGGGTTGAAACCTTGTTAGATGACCGCAATGAAAGGGCTGGGGTGAAGTTTAAAGATGCGGATTTGATAGGGATTCCCTATCGGATTGTTACCGGGCGATCGCTCAAAGCAGGCAAAGTGGAAGTGGTGGAAAGGGCAACTAAAAAGTCTTCAGACATTGCCCTCGATGAAGTTGTAACGACCTTGAAGCAATGGGTTATATCATGTTCGATAAATTAGTGATAAAAAAGTAGGTTGGGTTGAACGAGAGTGAAACCCAACATAAGTGATATGGGTGTTGGGTTAGGCTTCGCCGCTCTTCGAGTTCGTTGCCTCAACCCAACCTACACAAATGTCTTTTTTTATAAG
>JBFRWF010000348.1:0-11367 GCA_051439465.1 Xenococcaceae cyanobacterium
GATGAAGACTCTTCTGTTCGCAGGATTGCAGCTAATGCCCTAGAGAAAATAGGCAGTGAAGCCGCCATTCCTGCTCTGATTCAAGCCCTGGAAGATGAAGACTCTTCTGTTCGCAGGATTGCAGCTAATGCCCTAGAGAAAATAGGCAGTGAAGCCGCCATTCCTGCTCTGATTCAAGCCCTGGAAGATGAAGACTCTTCTGTTCGCTGGAATGCGGCTGAGGCATATAAGAAAATCGGTCTGCCCTATCACCCCAAAACTCTATTAGCAAATGCAGCTAATTACCGATATACTTTTTCTGATGCTATCAAGGCACTTGAGGCAGTTCAAGAGCGCTGCCAATTCTACACCTACACCCTAACCCAATCAATTCTTATCTCAAAACCTCAGCCAACTATCCTACCAGTCCCCCATATCTCCATCTCCACAATGCACATCCTCCACCTCTCCGACCTCCACTTTGGCACTCTCGATCAAGCCAACCTTTGGTCTAATCAACTCGCTGAGGATCTGCACAACGAACTCGATATCCATCACCTTGACGCCCTCATCCTCTCCGGCGACATCGCCAACTATTCCACCCCCAAAGAATACGAAGCCGCCCAAAAGTTCCTCAACAACCTCCGCCAAGACTTCCCCTTAGCACCAAAGCAAATTATCATCGTTCCCGGTAACCACGATCTCAACTGGCAAATATCTGAAGAGGAAGCATACACCCCAATGCGACGCAAAGCATACAAAGGAGCTGTGATCGAGGTAAAGGGAGAGAAAAAGCCCGACCCAAACTGTGCTATTGATAAAGGCGAATTTGTCGAAGTTCTAGATCCAGAACAATATAAAAGGCGCTTTGAACACTTCAGTAACTTCTATCAAGCCATCAAAGACGAACCCTATCCCCTAGATTACGACCAACAATATATCTTGAATCATCTTCCAGAACAAAACCTGCTCATCCTGGGCTTAAACTCCGCTTGGCAACTGGATCACCACTACAAATCCCGCGCCAGCATCCACCCCAATGCCCTCGGCAACGCCCTCACAGACATTCGCCGCAACCAAGAATACCAAAATTGCCTCAAGATTGCCGTTTGGCACCATCCCCTCAAAAGCCCTTATGAAGACCGCATCAAAGATGACAGCTTCATGGGAAGATTAGCTGTAAGTGGTTTTTGCCTCTTCCTTCACGGTCACGTACACCAAGCCCAAACCGATTTCTACAGCTACGATACCACCCCAGATGGTCGCAAACTGCATCGAATTTGCGCCGGAACCTTTGGTGCCCCTACCCAAGAGTTAGTCACTGCCACTCCCTGGCAATATAACCTGCTGAAGTTGGAAGGAAATCAAATAAAAGTTCAAACTCGCAAGCGGGAATCAGAAACAGGTGCTTGGGAATCCGATGCCCGCTGGCGACGAGGCAAGGGACAACCTTCATTGGATTACTACACAATTGAATTTTAGCGAACAATGAACAATTAAAAATGATAGAGTAGAAGCGAAGGACTAAATAGATAGAAGTCCGTTAAAACCAATATTTTGCCCCATTCTCAATAAGCCTCAAACTCAGTCCCAAAGTCCGCCTCGGAATCAATGATATTGTTGGAAAAGTCGTGCTAATAATCAAATGTCATACAGTCAATTTGGTCTAGACACAATCAAGATAAATTTTGAAATAACTTTTTCTGAAAAATTCGGAATTTTCGCCGATATACCAGAAGTAGAGTATAGCGAATTTCTAGCACAAATAATGCGAGAATATGTACCTATAGCACTAGCTATTGATACGGAAAAATCTCGTTCTGAATTTATTGTTGCACCAATTTTATTTGAACTCAAAAAACAATTACAAGACCGGATAAGTTTATTCTCTGGCAAAGAATTTAATGTGGAACCGGAAAAAGGCTTAAGCGGGTATTGCGACTTTATAATTAGCTGCTCCCCTGAACAGTTGTTCATTGAAGCACCAGTTATTACCCTCGTAGAAGCCAAAAATGATAATATAGGCTCAGGCTTGGGTCAATGTATAGCAGAAATGTTAGCTGCTCAGTTATTTAACGAGCGTAAAGAGAATAAAATTAAGACAATTTATGGAGTTGTAACTACAGGAACTAACTGGAAATTCATGAAACTAGAAGGGCAAGTTGTTGACATTGATTTAAATGAGTATTTCCTGAATAATGTCGGAAAAATTATCGGAATTTTACGAAGTGGTATTGAAACTAATCTAAATTAACAGCACTGTAGAGGGGATTTATAAAATAAATATTAACCCAGTTAGAGTGCTTGGTTTTGGTGGGCTAGGTGGATAGTTAGTTGGCAGGTTAGTTGGATAAGTTATCCCCCCCTAACCCACCCTACCCAAGAGTTTAATATTTTCTTTATACCTAATTCATAATTCATAATTTTTCATTCGTGTTTCCAGAAATAGTCAGCAGGCGGCTGTTCGCCCTTAAATTCTATGTCTTGAGAATCACCCATTAATACTGAACGCTGTACAAAAGAATTACCCTCCAAACGTCGCGCAACCCGACTAGGAATTCCGTAACCGTAAATAATATGACCTCTTCCTGCTAAAACTATTATCTGATAGTCTGGGTTCCCTTGCCAGAATTGGGCAATTTTCTCGGCCATAGTTTCGTCCCATAGTACCTGGGCGGTGAAAAATTGCTCAAAGCCTTTACTATTACTATCTCCTCCATGAGCGTGCTTTTCGTAGACTTCACGCACCATCTGCCGATAATCTTCGTTATCGGTGCGAATTTCTGAAACTGGGGGAATATAGCGAAGTTCCTCTGGGGTGAGACTCTCTAAACCTTGACGAGAGACTTTGCCTGTCACCTCCGCAGGAGTATTTAAAGCTAGTACTGGTAGTTGATGGGCTTTGGCAAACCGGAGAATGGGAGCGTAGAATTCCCAGTCGAAGCCCCAGCGTTGATCGTACTCAGTTTGTTCCCTTAGTTCGGCTTCGCTGATTTGCCCCGCCAGATATTGATCCAAAACTTGTTGATATGGACGCTGGAACATTTCCAGAGCGATCGCCACCTGAGAATTTTGCTGGTAAAGTCCCTGAATAATCTCTAGTTGGGCTTCGTGATCTTCAAGGCTGTCGTGAGTTTCTCCCAGGTAGACTATATTAGCTTGTACCAGTTCTGAGATAATTTCTGGATGGCTGTAACTCTGCTGCGGCGGTAGACTCAATCCCTTTTGCAAGTAGGCGATCAGAGTACATAAAAATACTGTGCCTAACAACCAGGCACAGACTTGAGCCAGTTTGCTGATTTTCATCATAGTAATCCTTTAAACAGTCCCCTGCCGTCTGTAGCCCCTAGAATGGGGTCTGAGGCTCTTTCTGGGTGGGGCATCATCCCTAAAATGTTACCTTGCTTATTGGTGATTCCAGCAATGTTATTCAGGGAACCATTGGGGTTGCCACTGTCATTAATTTCACCAGCAGCAGTACAATAGCGAAACAGTACTTGATTGTTATCTTCTAAAGCCTGGAGGGTATCTGCATCGGCGTAGTAGCGACCTTCTCCGTGGGCGATGGGTAGGTTGATTACCTGTTTTGGAGAATAGGCTTGAGTCCAGGGTAGATTGGTTTTTTCCACTTTCACCGGGACGCGATCGCAGATAAAGTGTAAATTCCCATTGCGAATTAATGCCCCAGGCAATAGTCCCACTTCCGTCAACACCTGGAACCCGTTACAGATACCAAGGACAAATTTACCTTGCTTGGCGTGTTCGACAACCCTTTTCATCACTGGAGAGAAACGGGCGATCGCCCCACACCTGAGATAATCTCCGTAGCTGAAACCGCCAGGAATAACAATCACATCCAGCTCAGAAATATCTGTTTCTTGATGCCAAATCATGCGGGTTGGTTGTTCTAGCAACCCTTGTGTCACCATAGCCACATCGCGATCGCAGTTTGACCCCGGAAAAACAATAATCCCAAATTTCATAACTTATCCTACCGAAGTTTCACTGGCTACAGGCAATTCTGTCAACTCAAAGTGATAATTTTCAATGACGGGATTCGCCAACAACTGATCGCACATCTGATCCAAGTTTTCTCGTGCCTTGGCTTCATCTACTGCCCTGAGGGTAAGCTCAATATATTTGCCAATTCTTACCCCTTCGACTTCTTCATAGCCTAGCTGCTTGAGTCCAGATTGTACCGCCACCCCAGCAGGATCGAGAACCGAGGGTCGTAAGGTAACATAAATGCGAGCTTGATATTGTTGAGACATCCGAGTTGGGATTGTGGATTTTCCATTGTCTTTTTGATTTTAAGCCTCCACTGCCAAAGTTGGGGAAGTTAAACCACAGTATCTTGTTACTGGAGGCGCGGCATTCGGAGCACGTCAAAGTGCGTTATCCTAGCCGCCGGGAATACCCCCTCCGGCATGGTTCAAAATAGGGTAACACGCTTAGAGGGGGAGCAGGGTGAGCAGGGGGAGCAGGGGGAGCAGGGGGAGCAGGGGGAGCAGGGGAAGAGGGGGAGCAGGGGAAGAGGGGGAGACACCGGACTCCGGGACAAGGTTCTAAAAGTTCCCCAGACTAATACCAGAAAGTGTTACCTTGCCACTCTACATATTGAACCATGCCCCCCCTCCTCAACGGTGCGAGGCACTTCCGGTCGTAGGTGGGGGATGAAAGGCGGGTGAATTTTGAGGGTTCGATGCCCTCAAAATTAACAAATGAAAGAACTGTGCTAGAATACCGTGGGGCACACGGGAATTAACGCCTGGGGACAGAACGACCGCTGCCTGGCGACGGAAACTGAGCGTGGTAAGTCGGCTCGCAGAACCAGGAAACACCAACAGTGATGTTGGAATCCCCACCCTCAGCGTAGCAGGGTGGGGAGGATGTCAAAATGTGAATCTACTGCCGTGAGTTGAGATGAAAGCCGAACGTACCCTTTCTCAAGAGAGAATTTTTCGCTTACTTAAGACCCGAAAGCGTGCCATTTCAGCACAAGACATCTTTCTGGAACTGCGACGGCGCAAGCAAAACATAGGATTAGCAACAGTCTACCGTTCCCTAGAAGCTTTGAAACTGGAAGGTGCGGTGCAGGTGCGCAAGTTGGCAACTGGAGAATCTCTTTATAGTTCTGTAAAGCGTGATCAACATCACCTCACCTGCGTCAATTGTGGAACATCAATTCCGATTAATGAATGTCCTGTCCAGGATTTAGAACACCAGCTAGAAAAGTCTCACCAGTTTAAGGTTTATTTCCATACCCTAGAATTTTTCGGAATGTGCCAAAAATGTCAACTTAGTCATTAGTCCTTAGTTGTTAGTAAACTAAGGACCAATGACTATTCAGCAGAATGACGGTCGATTTTCTCTAATTCTAGATTCAGGGAAGAATAATCTCCTTTGTTGCTTTCTCCAATAACTGAGCGCATCCCCTCTATGGTAGCAACAATGCTGCGGGGATCCATAAACATTACCTTACTGCTTTCACTGCCGCCAATACTTTTACCCATTTCTAGATAGTTTTGGGCGAGTAAAAACTGAAGGGCTTCGCGGGCATTGGGATCAGTATGGAGCTTCTTGGTGACTATTTCCATCGCCTCAGCGGTGGCTTGAGCCTTGAGGACTTGCTCTTGGCGTTCTGCTTCCGCTGTGAGAACGATTGCCTGTTTTTCGGCTTCAGCTTCGAGAATTGCTGCTTTTTTCCGGGCTTCAGCTTCCAGAACTTTTGCCTGAGCTTGACCTTGAGCTGAGTTAATAGCAGAGTCTCTTTCCCCTTCTGAGGTTAAAATTGCAGCCCGCTTTCTCCTTTCCGCTGCCATCTGCAATTCCATTGAGTCTTGGACGGCTTTGGAGGGCATGATATCCCGTAGTTCCACCCTGGTTACCTTTACTCCCCAAGGATCGGTAGAAATATCCAGTTCCCGCAGCAGGATTTCGTTGATTTCTGTCCGAGCGGTAAAGGTTTGGTCAAGTTCCAGTTTGCCCATTTCCGAGCGAATCTGGGTTAACACCAAATTCACCATTGCATCCCGAAGATTTTCTACCTTGTAGTAGGCTTTATACATATCCATGATTCGCCAATAGACCACAGCATCCACACTGATGGCAACGTTATCGCGGGTGATGCAGGCTTGGGCAGGGATATCAAGGACTTTTTCGCGGATGGTGCCTTTGTAAACGACTTTGTCAATGAACGGGACTACAAAGTTCAATCCTGGTTCGAGTTTCTTTTTGTAACTTCCCAAGCTTTCTATCAAATACTCATTTTTTTCATTGACAATTTTGACGGAGCCGAAGAGAGCAGAGCCTCCAAAAACTAATAATACTAGTAAAAAGAAACCTTCCATTTTGAGTCTCCTAGATAGTTGTATCGATTTAGGACAAGGGGACAAGCCTGTTAACAGCCCTAGGCCTCCAAGATGTGAGAGGGTAAGACAATCAGGGTGTTGCCTTCCCGCCTGACGACATAAACTTTTTGCTTAGGAGCGATCGCTTTCTGGGAGTATTCACATTTAGCCCGCCAGGAATTTCCTTCGTAAAGCACTCGCCCCGTCTTGCCTGGAGGAATTGCTGTTAAAGTTTCTCCCTCCCGATCATCCCCAATGCTGGACACTCTATGCTTGGGTGTGAAGAAACGCCGCGAGAGAAAAACAAGAGTGGTAGAAAATACCAGCCACAGCGCCACCTGCAAAGGAAAATAAGGCACAACTAAGGATAACGCAGCCACCAAAAGAGCGCTGATGCCCATCATGAATTCAACAAAAGCGCTGGGGAAAACAAACTCCATCAAACAAAGAATCGAGCCAGCAATCAGCCAGAGGATGGTTGTACTCAGCATAGGGTTAGAAGTAGCCCTTGAAACTACCGACGTAATGAGCAGAGCAAGTAAAGCCTCGATGAACAGGACTATCTATTATCTATCATAGCCTTCTGTTCGGTCAGATGACAGCGAGGGAGAAAAGAAGGGACGCTCCTATGCAAAAATAGTAAAGTTGCCTGGAAAGGCTTTACAAGGCTTTTGGGCGTAGTTGAAGAGAGAGAGAACAGGAACTATATGAAAATTGGCGATCGCGTCCGTGTTATTGAATCTGTTGTTGTTTACCACCATCCGCAACATAAAAAACAGCCTTTTGATATTAAAGGGATAGAGGGAGAAGTGATTGAAATAATTACCGAATGGCAAGGAAGACCAGTAAGCGCCAATCTTCCGATTTTAGTCCAGTTCAACAAAAAATTTAAAGGTCACTTCCGAGAGGACGAGCTGGAAGTACTTTAGCACATAAAAACTGTATCGCTCTAGTTTCGGTTAACTGGCAAAGAGCGCTTGTCTATTCTCAGACATGGCGCTCAACCAGCTGTTCCTTTTTTCTGGGCAAAAGTTATTACAGCAATACTGCGGACAGAATTAGAGAGCTATCGCGCGGTCAGACAGCTGATATCCGTAAAGTTATGTTACATCCTAGAATACCCTAAAATAAGAAAAAAGATTGTTTAGATTTGTGTAGCTGCTCCAGGAAGAGAAACATTTATGGCTCCCGCCGTTTTAATCGAACATCTGCAAAAGCGATACGGCTCAGTAGAAGCTGTTAAGGATATCTCCTTTAAAGTTCAACCCGGTGAAATTTTCGGGCTACTTGGTCCCAATGGCGCTGGCAAAACTACAACTATTCGCTGTCTGTGTACCTTAGCCAAACCCGATGCTGGAAAAGTTGAGGTTGGCGGTATTTCTGTACTAGATCGCCCTAGAGCCGCAAGGCGACGACTTGGCTATGTCGCTCAAGAAGTGGCTCTGGATAAGGTGCTAACTGGTCGTGAATTACTACAGTTACAAGCTGCACTCTACCACCTTCCGGGTGCTGCTGCAAAAGAGCGGATTAATCAATTGCTCAGACTGCTCGGCTTAGAGGAATATGCAGATAAAAAGACTGGTACTTACTCTGGCGGTTTGCGCAAACGCCTGGATTTAGCCGCTGGGTTACTCCACCAACCAGATGTAATGGTGCTGGATGAACCCACGGTGGGGTTAGATATCGAAAGCCGCTTTATTGTCTGGGATTTCCTGCGTAAATTGCGGGAAGCTGGAACAACGGTGGTAATTACTAGCCATTACCTGGACGAGATTGATGCTCTCGCCGACAGATTGGCAATTATTGACCGAGGGGTGCTAATTGATGAGGGTACGCCTTCGGAATTAAAAGATAAAGTGGGGGGCGATCGCGTCACTTTGCGGGTTCGAGAATTTTCTCCTGGGGAAGAAGCTCAGAAAGCTAAAGATATTCTGCAATCTCTCCCCTTCGTTGAAGAAGTGATAATTAATACCGCTCAGGGGAATTCCCTCAACCTAGTCGTAACAGCTCAAAGCAACCCTCTGAGTAAAATTGAGCAATCCTTAGAAGAAGTAGGCTTACCTATCTTCAGCATGGCACAATCTCGACCCAGTCTCGATGATGTTTACCTCGCTGCTACAGGTCGTACTCTGATCGATGCGGAGCTTGCAGCCGCTGGAACTCGTGACTTGAAGGCTGAGAAAAAACAGCAGATGAAGTAAGTCATTAGTCATTAGTCATTAGTCATTAGTCATTTAAAGAAAGTCCATGAGCCAAACTCTTACACCACCTAAATTTGACCCTAGTTTGTCACCCAATCCAGCTATCCAAGCACAGGTTGATGATTCTAGCAATCTATGGGCTGATTTTATCCAAGAAACCCTGGCTTTAACCAAGCGCCTGTTTATTCAACTCCAACGCCGTCCCTCTACTTTAATTGCTGGGGTAATCCAGCCTTTGATGTGGTTGGTGCTATTTGGAGCACTGTTCTACAATGCACCTCAAGGCTTATTCGGGGACGATCTTAGTTATGGTAAATTCCTGGCTCCCGGTGTGATTGTTTTTACCGCCTTTTCTGGAGCCTTGAATGCTGGCTTACCTGTGATGTTTGACCGGGAATTTGGCTTTCTCAATCGCCTTTTGGTGGCTCCTTTAGCCTCTCGCTTTTCCATTGTTGCTGCTTCCACGATTTATATCATTGCCCTCAGCTTTATCCAAACAGCAGTGATTGTGGCTGCTAGCGCCTTTTTAGGTGCAGGTTTACCAAATCTGGCAGGTTTAGGGGCGATCGCTCTGATTGTTTTCCTGATCGTCTTAGGTGTCACTGCTTTGAGCCTCGGTTTAGCTTTTGCCCTACCTGGTCACATCGAGCTAATTGCAGTAATATTTGTTACTAACTTGCCCCTACTCTTTGCCAGTACTGCTCTGGCTCCCCTCTCTTTTATGGCAGAATGGCTGCAGGTGGTTGCCACTCTCAATCCTCTTACCTACGCCATTGAACCGATTCGCTATCTCTATCTCAATAACGACTGGGCGATCGGCACTGTGGTGATGCAGGCTCCCTGGGCATCTATCAGCTTTGGCGGTGTCATCCTGCTACTGCTTGCTTTCGATGGTCTGGTTTTAGTGGCAATTCAACCATTATTACGTCGCCGTTTTGCTTGAGATTTGTTAATCTATCTTAATTAGTTGTTGCTATTTAACGGCGGGTTCAATCCCCCGTTATAAATTCTTCCCAGTCACCAGTCACCTTGAATCACTCAAAATTAAGTACTTTTGTTCTCCATTGTGTTTTCAACCGTCATGAAAATAAAATCCCAGTTTTCAAGCTTCGCGGCTAAAATTACTCTCAGCCTCAGCGTTGGTGCTGCCTTAGGAATAATGTCCAGCTTTGGGCAATCAACTTTGGCTCAATCAACAAATCCTCAAGAATCAGATGGCTATCAATCGAGTGAGTACGATTCTTTGTCCGGCACCAGCACCTTTGGTAATTCTTTCAATCCTATAGACCTTATTCACCGCGCTAATCTTGGTCCTGGTCGCAGTGCGGCAGACTTTAGCAGTGATTTAGATCGAAACATCAATGAGGCTGCTGCTGAGTTTAAGCGTTTACAACAAGAGCGATTGCTTAACCAACAATCGGAATCATCTAACAATTCCAGTGCTGGAGAAAATTAACTACCAAAACAGGGTGGGAGCCTCAATAATTTCCTGTTCCCTGTTCCCTGATCCGAAGTTCCCTGTTCCCTCGGGTCCAGTAATATTATGTCAGCGATTCAGTAATAAAGATTCGGAATAGTAGGGGCACGGCATCATTAATATTCTGCACCTGATCCAGATATTTATGTCGCCGTGCCCTACAAGCGGTAGAGAGCAACGTGGAGAGTTTAGCCGAAGTTCATCCCTGGGGAAGCGTATCCCCGCGTCTCCATGTCAGTCTCAACCCATCAATTCAAACTTGACAGGCCACTAGAATATCCTCAGCGTGGGTGCTGGTTTTGACATTCTGGTCAACATTGGTAATCTTGCCCTCACCGTCGATAATGTAGGTGACGCGCTTAGAGTAACCACCTCCTTCGACATCGTAAGCTTTAGTAATTGCGCCATCGGTATCGACTAGAAGCTGAAAAGGCAAACCATACTTCTCTTTAAACTTTTTGTGGGATGCTTCGTCATCCATGCTGACTCCCAGCACAACCATGTCTTTGTCTTGATACTGTGCATAGTTATCCCGGAAGCTTTGGGCTTCCTTGGTGCAACCAGGAGTATCATCTTTGGGATAGAAATACAAAACCACTACTTTACCTTTGAAATCCGACAAGGAGACAGTTTTGCCCTCGTCGTCTGTGGTAGTAAAGGATGGTGCCGTTGTCCCAACTGCTAAAGCCATAGATTCTATTTACTCAACTAACATCGATTGTTTTCGATCATCTTACCTGTTTGTTGTTTGGTCAGCATTCATCTCACGGCTAACCTTCGGCATAGCGGTCAGATTAATGCCGACATTTAGCTTGATTCGCGAGAAGCCCCACGTCATCCCCGCGCTTGGCAGCATGGGATGTACTGCGCCAGCAGCGACGCGCTGCGTGATTCTGGGGCGAAGCCTAGTCTACTGCGTAGCAGCGTCGGAGCGACTATCGCGCCACAATCACATCTTGACAATCTCGATATAGAATCGAGCAATATCTTCCTCAACATCTAGCCGAATGGGAGAGCGATTGAAACCTGCTAACCGTAGCAAGGGTGCAACCGACACTAGGCGAACCTGCCCTTCGGAAATCTTGCTCTCTGACCAATAGCTTCTGAAATCATCCTGAATACAGTCAAGTTCCTGCTGTTCCGTTACGGTGAGAGGTTCGAGGGTGAGTAGCAGTGTAAATGAACCGTCATACAGGGGTTGAATACCCAGCAAACGGTGAACATCTCTCAGCGATAGGTTACGAGCCTTTAAAGCCAATACTGCTCGGATAAGCTGAAAACCCTTATCTGTAGGTTGGGTTGAACTCCTGTGAAACCCAACAAAAACTAGACTAGAGTTGGGTTTCGTTCCTCAACCCAA
>JBFRWF010000349.1:0-26038 GCA_051439465.1 Xenococcaceae cyanobacterium
CTGTTAGCGGCAGTAATTCATGGGTTGGCAATATCTCTTTTACCGATGGTGTTAGGGTGGCAATTTTTAGTAACTGGTTTAGTGATGATGAGTAATTTGTTAATTTTTGCAGAAGTTCGATGGGATAGGTTGCTACCAAGAGAGGTTGAGGCTTTAGCAATGGTAAAGCCGGAAATTAGGGCTAGCGACACCCCACATATTTCCGAGTATGCTAGGTGTGGTCAGATAGGGAGTCACTTGTCTCCTCAAGGGAAGGATTTTCACCTTCATCCTTACAATCAGTTATTCGTTTTTCAAGGTACCGTCCTTTCAAACGAACTCCAGCCATACCCCTCTAGTCTCTAGAGGCTCCTACTGGAAACGAGCCGCACGGTATGTCTCAACGCGAAAATCATCCGCACCTTAGTCATAAAGCCGAAAAACCTTGTCCAGCATCCGGTCAATAGTCTTTGCGGAATTCTGAAAAAAGCCGTTTAGCTATGCTATCATTTAGTATATACATTTTGTGTATATACTAAATGAAATTTGAATGGGATAAAAATAAAAACCGACAAAATAAGCAAAAACATGGTGTTAGCTTTGAAGAAGCACAAGAAATATTCAACGGAATTGTTTTTACTGCTATTGACAACCGATTCGACTATGGGGAAATTCGAGAAATCAGTATCGGGGCAATACGAGGTGTTGTCATCGTAACCGTTGCCCATACAGAAAGACAAGGCAAGATTCGTCTAATTTCTGCCCGAAAAGCCACACCAAAAGAAAGTCGAAAATACTATGAGTATCTCAGACAAACGACTTAAAGAATTACAGAATATCCCAGATTCAGCGATTGATACCTCTGATATTCCCGAATTAGATGATAACTTTTGGGAAAACGCAAAAATGGTGAAACCAATCACTAAAAAAGCAATTTCTATCCGTATAGATGATGACGTTTTAGACTGGTTTAAAAGTCAAGGGAAAGGCTATCAATCCTTAATAAATACCGTTCTTCGTTCCTATGTCAATCATCAGCAAAAGAAAACGGATTGACACTCCCCTCCCTAAAAAGGCCACTAAAAACGAAAGTAAACATTATCGAGGATAAAACCATGAAACAAGAATATGACCTTTCCCAAATGAAAAGTCGCCGGAATCCCTTTGCCAAACAATTAAAGCAATAAGTAACTGTAGCAGCCAGAAATGTTTCCTATTTGTTTTAAGGACAACCGTAGATAATAAAGTCAATCCCCTAGCGGCAACTAGGGGACATTTACCAAACTTTTCCTAACTGGAGAATAACACAATGTCTACAACACCAATACAGGTCACGACTGACCTAAGCCAAGTCTTAGAGCGAATAGAGCAGAAGATAGATAGGCTTGATGAGAAGTTTGAGACTAAGTTAGATACTCTTGAAAAATACGTAACGGATTTAAAGGTCGGACAAGCCAAGCTAGAGGGAGAACTCAAAGCACTTGAGGCGAAAGTAGACGGCATCAGCAAGCGAATAGACAATCAAGAATTTGTCAATCGCGGGATTGTGATCGGCTTAATCGTAACGATTATTGGCGGAGCCGCCAAGTTATTTGGGTGGGTGGGCAATCCCTAAAAACGCTAAATATCGATTATCAAAACATATATAAAACGACCAGAACCCTTACCCCCTGTCCCCTATTCCCTGTTGCCTTCAAACGTTGCCTGTTCCCTATTCCCTATTTCCTGTTGCCTGTTGCCTGTTGCCTTCAAACGTTCCTTGTTCCCTGATCCAAAGTTCCCTTTTGATTACTGTCCCGGCTTAAGTGGATAGCCATAATCAGCTACCTATCAGTGACAGTTTAACGAGATCGCGCCCCTGCTCTTTGGCTTGATAAAGTGCCTTGTCAGCGGCAGCAATCAGTGCTTCTGGCGACAATTCCTGGGTGGGAACTATGCTAGAAACGCCCAAGCTCAAAGTAACATATTCACTGACATCGGATTGGGCATGGGGAATCTTGAGCTGTTGTACTTCATCTCGTATCGCTTCAGCCACTTGCACAGCTCCCTCACTAGGAGTATTAGGCAAAATCACGGCAAACTCTTCTCCCCCGTAACGGACAACTAAATCCGCCGGACGCTTGACAGCACGGCTGATTGCTTGTGCCACATGCTTTAAACAATCGTCCCCCGCTTGATGAGCATAAGTATCGTTGTAGCTTTTGAAATAATCTACATCGCACATAATCAAAGAGAGTGGCAATTTCTCCCGGGCGCATCGTCGCCACTCTTGAGGGAAACATTCATCAAATCTGCGGCGATTAGCGACTTGGGTTAAACCATCTAAGTTAGCTTGGAGCTGCAATTCAAGGTTCGCTTCTTGAAGAGCCAATTCCATTTGCTTGCGTTCAGTGATATCGCGAAAGGTAACAGCAAATCCATCACCCAGCTTAACAGCAACAATCTGAAACCAAACTTGGAGCGAGTCATGCTCGTAAGAATATTCTTTATTGAGCACTTCGCTGGTTTCAACCACCTGAAAAAACAAATTAAACAGCCCTTCTTCCTGAACCCCTGGCAGTTCCTTCAGCAAACGCTTACCGATTAGCTTCTCTGCGGTTTTTCCCACTATTCTGGCAGCAACAGGATTCGCAACAAGCCACTGAAAATCAATAATGTTTCCCTGGTTATCCCGGACAGACTGAAAAGCGGCTACCCCATCCAGTGAGCTATTCAGCACGCTAGCCAGGAGTGCGCGGGATTGGTATAATATTTCCTCTGTCTTCTGGTGTGCTCTGATTTCCTCCTCAAGCAGTGCTTTTTGCTTTTGGATGGTCAGTTGATTTTCGATGCGTACTAAAACCTCTTCGACCTCAAAGGGTTTGCTGATGTAATCTACCCCCCCGACTTGAAAAGCTTTAACTTTATCAAACACTTCATCTAAAGCACTCAAGAAAATTACCGGAATCTTATGGGTTTGCTCGTCCGCCTTCAGTGCTTGACAGACCTCATAACCATTCATAAAGGGCATCTTAATATCCAGCAAAATTACATCCGGGGGTTTAGTGCGTGCTGTCTTCAATGCCATCTGGCCATTGTTGACGCTGCGAACTTTGTACCCCCGCTTATTCAAGACCAAGGATAAAAAGTTGAGGTTTTCTATGATATCGTCAACTACTAAGATATTCCCTTTCGGGACATCAGCTTGATTGCTCTTCATCTGTTATTGGTTCAGTTAAGTCGATCATTCTTTCAAACTGAAATTTGTTAGCCCAATCAGTGAAGGTCTGAGCTAGAGATATCTGGGATGCAGGAATTTCCTCGATGAGCTGACCAACTAACTCGATATCAGCCTCAAGGGCCGCCTGATGTAAGTTTAACACCCACTCCCTCGGCATCACTGCCAATGTCTCTCTTGTCAGTGCCCCTTGAGGAGCAGACTGGGACTGGGTCGATTGAACTTGCTCTTCGTAAATGTAACGCACCCCAAGGTGTTGAGCCATTTTGTCAAAGATTATCTGCTCGCGGAAGGGCTTGTGCACGAAATCATCACAGCCAGCGGACAGGATAACGGCTCGTTCTTCCTCAAAAATACTGGCAGTCAGGGCGATGATAACGGTGGCTTGACCTTTGGCGGTGGCTTTAATGTGTTTGGTGGCTTCATAGCCATCCATGACGGGCATCCGCATATCCATCCAGATCAGATGGGGGGAGTGCTTGTCCCAGGCTTCAATCGCTTCTATCCCGTTGCTGGCTTCGATAATTTCAAAACCGAGGGGGTTCAAGAGTTTAATCAAGAGTTGGTGAGTGCTCCATTTATCATCCACAATCAGAATCCGATAGCGGGGTTGATTGGTTTCTAGGGCAATGATGCGGCGGCTTGGTTGTTGACTCTCGATGTCGGTGGTATCAACCACCCTCACTTTGATGTCAAACTTGAAGAGCGTAACCCTTCCCACTTCACTGCTGACGTTCATTTCACCCCCCATGAGTTTGACAAATTGGCGACTGATAGCCAACCCTAAGCCTGTCCCTTCCTGGGATTGTTTGCCAGTTTGAGTTTGCACAAAGGGTTCAAAGAGTTTGTCTAGTTCATCGGGGGCAATCCCTGCTCCGGTATCTTCCACTTCAAAGGTGATCTTGGGATTTTCGTTATTCACAGATAAATTCTTTTCAGACTTCAGTCCCACTAGTACTGAAACACCGCCTTCTTGGGTAAACTTAAGCCCATTATTGAGCAGGTTAATCAAGACTTGGCGTAACTTAATCTCATCGGTTCGGATATATTGGGGAACGTCCCCAGAGCACTTAAAAATCAACTGCAACCCCTTATCCTCAGCCTTCAAATGGAACATATCTTCCAAGTCATCCAGCAGGCGATATAGGTCGAAATTGCTTTCGTTGAGGGTGATGCATCCTGCTTCAATTTTGGATAAATCTAATACTTGGTTGATGAGGTTGAGCAGGTGTTCCCCACTACGGCTGATGATGCCGAGATTCTCTTTGTCTTCTGGGGGTAGGTTTTGGCTGCAACTCATTAGTTGAGAAAAGCCGAGAATCGCATTGAGGGGCGATCGCAGTTCGTGGCTCATGTTGGCAAGGAAGGTGCTTTTTGCCTGATTTGCAGCCTGTGCTTGACGGGTGGCTTCTGCAAGTTCGGCGGTGCGTTGTTCCACCTTTTGTTCCAAAATCCGGCTGTAATCTTCTAACTGGGTATAGAGGTTGGCATTTTCAATAGAAATTGCTGCCTGTGAGGATAACAGATTCAAGATTTCCAATCTATCTGGCGTAAATGTCCCAGTCGTTAAATTATTTTCCAGGTACAGGATACCCGTCAGTTTGCCTTGATTGAGCAGCGGCGCACACAATACCGATTTTGGTTGCTGTTTGACGATGTATGGATCATCGGTGAAGTTTCCTTCGTTAGCAGCATCATTGAGAACAATACTCTCTTGGGTACGGATGACATAATTGACAATGGCATTGGACATTATTGGGGTATCACTGCTATCACTTATTGTTTCAATGGGGATGGATTGCAAAACTTCCACTTCATCTGATTCAATCGTTCCTGATGCTGCGATCGCCCACTGTCCATTTTTGTCGACCGCAGACTGGGAATGCAGGATCAAATAGCCTTTTTCCGCCCCTGCATTTTCCATTGCCAGTTTCATCATCTTTCCTAGTAGGCTATCTAGCCTAATTTCACCGGACAGGGCTTGTGAGGCTTTGAGGACAGTGGTCAAATCTAGAGCTGTGGATATATCTTGACCAATGATTGAAGTCGTTGTACTAGTCTTGGTGGAGATTGGCGAGCTAGGAGCAAAAAACTGGGGATACCGTTCCTCTAAATCTTTGACCTTTGCCCAAGCTTGCCAGCGAACATAGCCATAGTGTGCTTCGATCATATAGGTTTGGGCAAACTTATCCATTCCACGGGCAAGATAAAACTCTGCCGCTAACTCATAGGCTAATGCCTCTTCTTGAAGATATCCATTTTCCCTAGCGCCTTTTATGGCTCGTTCATAAAAATCCATTGCTTCAGGGACTTGCCCCAATACTCGCGCCTTCTCTGCCTCTACTAGGTCATATTTATGCTTGAAGTTCCATGGGGCATGATCGGCCCAGATTTTCATTTTCTGCTGGTTGGCGGCTACTCGTTTCCAGGCTTTGTCTGGGAATGCCAAGTATTCCTCGTTCCCAGGCAGAGTTTGGGAATGTTTACTGTTCTCAACGGTGGGATACAGTGCGAGGAGAGCCAGAGAATAGTAGAAAGGGTTTGCGCTAACTGGAAATAAACCCACCACACCTTGTTCGTATTTTTCCGCTAAAGCTCCGTTGGCAACAGCTTCCCTGTAATCTTTAAACAAATAACTAAGAATAGTTTTTGTTAGATAGAAACAATACAGGGAACTCAAGTTATTATTCTCTTTCAAAATAGGCAAAATTTCTGCTTCATTGAAAATTTCGCCAATCAACCGTTGCTTATCTGCTGCCTTGCCGCTTAAATTGAGGACAAACTGTCCCCATATCTGGGTATAATATAGTTGAAATTCCTGTTTTAGATTCTGAATTAAGCCAATATATTGCAGATGTTGATGATGAACAGATTCCAGAGGCTCTCCGAGCAAGCATAGGTTGGCACAATAGTTGACAGTAGCATAACAAGCAAATTCGAGTTCCCCAGTTTCTAGACCAATTTGAATAGTCTCTCGCAGAGGTTCTAGTGATTTTCGAGCAGGTTCTTTCCAGTGGATGATAAAAGAGTTAAATTTGTTGTAGATTCTACATTTGATTTCTCTGGCATCAAATTTTTCTAACACCCTCAACGCCAGTTTGCCAAATTGATATCCCGACTCAATATCTCCCATTCCCCCACACAGAAGCAAGCCATACAAACCATAAGCGTAAGCTGCTAGAGGAGAATTACCATAATTGATACATAGCTCCACCATTGTAAATGAAACCAGTGGCAACAGCGATGGATTAGTAGTATAAGTAGAAGCAAACAGCATCATTAAAATCAGCATGGCTGACTGCTTGTAGGGATCAGTCATGACTGGCAGGTTGTAGAGTTCTTCAATAGTTAGGTCTTGTGGCGGCGATTTTGACAGGGATACTCCCAAAATTTCCAAAACTTGCAGACCAGTGTCTATCGCAGCTTGCATCTGATTTTGAGCGCCATAAAACAGGATTTTAGTTACATACACTCTTGTCTTATCGAGTACCATTTTTGCTTCTTTCAGAACCATATCTGCTAGCATTTCTGCTTGCTCGTAGTTTGTGTTTAAGTATTCTGCTTTTACTGATTCAATATAAATATTTATTGTCAGATCATACTGATTCATCCAACTATATTCTGACAAGATTTCTCGCCCAAACTTTAAATACTTTACCGCAGAATCATAAGCTGTTCCTAGTTTCGCTTTTTGACCTGCCATCAAATTCAGTTCTGCTAATTTAAGCTTTTCTTGTTCATCACTGATTATGGTGATGCCTTCATTCAACTGATTGACAATGTCAAAAATCTTCTCCGCTAATTCTTCTTGTTGAGTGCTGGCTAGAAGCAAGCGTCCTATTTGCAAGTGCGTGGCTGGCTTTTGACTTTCATCAATTAAGGAATAAGCTGCTTGTTGTACTCGGTCATGTTGGAATTTGAATCTAACTTCACTGGCTGCTGTATCATCTCCGGCTAATATTAATTGATAATTATTATTCAAGGAAATAACTAACTCTTCTTGCAATGCGGGTAACAAATATGCCAAGGTATCTTTCAATTGATGTTGAGAGATAATCGCCAAGCTTTGCAAATCAAACTCATTTCCAATACAAGCTGCTAACCGCAAAACCCTTTGATTAACATTTGTTAAATTGGAAATTTTGCTTGCCATTAACTCTACTACATTGTCGGTGATGTTCTTTGCTTTAATTTGCTCAACATCCCATTGCCATTGGTTCCTTATATGGTCAAAGGTTAATAAATCTTCTGCATTGAGCGATTTTAATAGTTCAGTAGTAAAAAAGGCATTGCCTCGTGTTTTGGAGTAAACTAAATCAGTCAAGGTTTGACTAGAGATAGTTGAGCAATCTAAAGCCTCAGCAATTAAAGCGTTGACATCTTCTTTAGTTAGGTTATCTAAGTGAATAGTTGATAATATTCCCTCTTCTTTTTTGATATCCTCTAGGGTGAGCATCAAGAGATGAGTAGCATCTACCTCATTGTCCCGATATGCCCCAATAATGAGCAAATGTTGAATTTCCTTATCGCTCATTATAGTTTTGAGCAAATTGAGGGAACCACTATCAGCCCATTGCAGATCATCGATAAATAAAACCAGAGGATGAGAGGGCTGACAAATGGCTTTTATAAAGTTTTGAAATACCAAATTTAAACGGTTTTGCGCTTCTTGTGAACCGACTGGGGCAACGGGAGGCTGTTCACCAATAACTAATTCCAAATTGGGCATAACATCAATTAATACCCGTCCGTTATTACCTACTGCCGTTAATATCTTCTGTTGCCATTGACTTAATAATGCTTCGCTTTCAGTAAGTAGTTGATTGCAGAAGCAATTAAAAGCTTGAGAGAGAGCATAGTAGGGAATATTGCGTTGATACTGGTCAAACTTACCAGAAATAAAATTGCCTTTTTTGGCAGTAACTGGTTTGTGGACTTCATTCACTAATGCCGATTTGCCTGCGCCGGAATAACCAGCCACTAGGAGCATCTCGATTTTGGATTGGACTAAACTCTCCCCTGCACCCCTACTCCTCTGCACCCCTGCTACTCGCTCAAATGCTGCCAGTAAAGTTTCAATTTCTAAATCTCTGCCATACAATTTTTGCGGAATTTGAAATTTATCAGAAACATCTTGACTGCCAAGCAAGAAAGATTCTAAAATTTTCCCGCTCTGTGCTTGTTGCAGACATTGTTCTAAATCTGTCTTTAGACCACAAGCTGATTGATAGCGTTCTTCAGTATTTTTGGCCATCAGCTTGAGTACAATATCTGAGACAATTGAGGGCAAGTCAGGTTGAATTTTGTGCGGCGGTATGGTTTTTCTGGCAATATGACAATGAACTAATTCCAACGCATCATTACTCTGAAATGGCAATCCACCTGTAAGCAATTCATAGAAAGTCACTCCCAATGAATAAAAATCGGTGCGATAGTCGATCGCTCGATTCATTCGTCCCGTTTGCTCCGGGGAGATATAGGCGACGGTGCCTTCTAAAACATTAGCATTTCTAAAAGTTTGATTTTCCCGTGAAAGTACTGTTGAGATGCCAAAGTCGATAATCTTAACTTGTCCCGTAATAGGGTTAAAGACAATATTGTAAGGGTTGATATCCTTGTGGATAATCTTGGCAGCGTGAATTTGACCTAAAATATCTGTAATTGAGATGGCTAACTTCAAGAATTCAGCTAACTCCAATGTGCCTGCCAATCCCAACAAAGCTAAGGAGTCACCACCAAAATCTTCTAACACCATTACTGGGCGTTGTCCATGGGTTTCCAAGGCGTAAGCATCTACCACTCCAGGCAGATTTAAGTTGCGGGTGACTTCATATTCCCGCTTATACCAAGCAATGCGATCTGGCGGTGGATAGTCATCTTTGAGCATTTTCAAGACAACGAGTTGCTTATCCGAGTCTCGGTAGCCACGATAAACCAGGGAATTGCTGCTTTCATAAAGTTGCTCAGTGATGGTGAAATTCCCAATCCGGGTTGTACACCCCCTTTCTCTGTAGATCCTGCAGGCGAACTTTGTTTCTGTAGCCTCAGCCTTAAGGCTGCGGGGTAAAAGGGGAGCATTAGAAGGGAATTTGGCATCACCGGAAATAGTCAACATTTTTCCACTGACTTTCTGAGGTGGCTATAGTTATAAAATTCCCAAAAATACTGCCAAACGATCACTACCTGTACAAATTAAGTAGGTGGGCAAAAATAAATATAAAACCCGGAAGAGGTGTTAGGTGTTAGGGTTAGCTTTCCCTGCTTCCGGGAGCTCCCCCTGCTCCCTGTTCCCTATTTCCTGTTCCCTGTTCCCTATCTAATGACAATGCGAGATTTTCACTCGATCCAGAATACAACCTACGACTTGATTGCGATCGGAGGCGGGATCAATGGTGCTGGAGTAGCACGAGATGCAGCTAGGCGAGGACTGAAAACTATCCTAATTGAGAAGGGCGATTTCGCCTGTGGTACGTCGAGTTCGTCTACCAGGCTAGTCCATGGAGGCTTGCGCTATCTGGAGTATTTTGAATTTGGGCTAGTACGGGAAGCTTTGCGGGAGCGTGAAATTCTCTTGGGTATCGCACCCCATTTAGTCAAGCCATTGCTGCTGACAATTCCTATTTATAGCGATCGCTCTCGTCCCTATTGGAAAATCTGGGCGGGGATGGCTCTCTATGATATCTTGAGCTTTGACAAAACCCTACTTCCCCACCGGATGCTACCAAAAGCCAAATTTCAGCAGTTATTTCGCCATATCGCTCCAGAAGGCTTAAGAGGTGGAGCTCAATATTATGACGCTCAAGTTGCCTATGCTGAAAGATTATGTCTGGAGAATATTCTCTGCGCTCAAGCTGCAGGGGCAACGGTACTCAATTATGTTGAAGTTACCCAACTGCAACGTCAGGGGAATCGAATTGCGAGTCTGACTTGCAAGGATAGTTTAACAGGTGAGACATTTGTGGTGCGAGGTGGGGATACTGCCATTGTAATCAATACTTCAGGTCCCTGGGTGGATCGGGTTTGCCAGTTAGGGGTTAAAGATGGCTCAGATGCACCTATTGGAAAAACTCGGAAGATTGGCGGTACTAAGGGGAGTCATATTATTGTTGATGTTTTTCCTGGTGCCCCAGAAACCACTCTGTACGTAGAAGCTAAGTCAGATGGACGTCCTTTCTTTATTGTTCCTTGGTTGGGCATGTACTTGATTGGAACTACAGATATTTGCTTTCAAGGTAATCTGGACCAAGTTAAGGCAGATAATGATGAAATTGATTATTTACTAAGGGAAACGAATAATATTATTCCCACTGCTCAGTTAAGGCGGGAGAATATCAAGTTTACCTATTCTGGCGTGCGTCCTTTACTAAGTGAGTCGGGCAAGAAACCGGGGAGTGTGACTCGCAAGCATATTCTCTACGATCATAGTAAAGAAGGGGTGATTAATCTCATTTCTCTTATTGGCGGTAAGCTAACTACCTATCGCCATGTAGGGGAAGAAATAGTCGATGCAGTATTTAAGAAGCTAGGACAAGGGACACCCCCTTGTCCAACAGAGGATAAACCCCTGCCAGGATACATTTTACCGAGGGATCCGCGCATTCAACAGGCGATTCGAGAGTATCGGGTTTCAGTGCCACTGAGGACGATTCACCACCTGTTTTCAGTCTATGGTGCGAGAGCATTAGAAGTATTGAAATTGACTGATGGGGAACCAGAATTAGCCGAGGCGATCGCCCCCAGATTACCGGATATTAAAGCCCAGATTGTTTATGCTGTCCGCTCTGAATTAGCTCAGACTTTGGTAGATATTACTCGTCGCCGCACTACCTTGGCAATGCATGCCAACTACGGGTTAGAATTGCTCCCTGTGTTGACTGAGACACTGCAAAAATACTGTAGCTGGAGTGAGCACAAGTGCGATCGCGCCTGTGAACAGTATCGGACTTACATGGAAGAAAATTGCATCCCTGATTATCAATATTAATACAGGGGAAGAAAAAGACAGAAAATTGATAAAGGGATTAGGTAACTAGTGCAGCGCGGTGGAAATAACCCGCCAGTGACAAAATCATCAAAGCCTTACCAATCAATACTTTTGCCTTTTGCCTTTTGCCTTTTGCCTTCCGCGTAGCGGCACTAGGTTCTTAGAATCCCACATGCTTCAGCTGTGGGAGTGTCAACTGACTAACGAAATTAGAGAGAATTTGCAGCCCATTATCAGAGGATTTTTCCGGGTGAAACTGCACCGCCATAAGATTATCACGAGCGATCGCCGCCGTTATCCTCTGAGAACCGTGAGTCACCATTGCCGCCCGCACAGTAGGATTGATCGGATCAACATAGTAGGAGTGGACAAAATAAACATAAGGACTAGAGGGTAATTGCTGCCACAAAGGTAGATCCGGTTGGGTGAACTCCAATTGATTCCAGCCCATGTGGGGAATCGTAATTCCCGGTTCCCAACGGAAGCGGCGCACAGTCCCAGGAATAATGCCCAATCCCGGTTCCGTACCCTCTTCAGAACTATCAAAGAGAATTTGTAGCCCCAAACAGATGCCTAAGAAAGGTTTACCGCTGGCGATCGCCTCTTTAATCGGTTCCACTAGATGGCGCTCGCGCAAATGCTGCACTGCCGGATCGAATGCCCCTACCCCAGGCAACACAACTGCATCAGCTTGTTCAATATCTAACGGCGAATCAGTTATTTTAGGCTTTGCACCCGCTTTCTCTAACCCTTTACAGGCAGAGTGGAGGTTTCCCATGTCATAGTCAATAACAGCGATCGCAGCCATTAACTCCTTCCTTTTAGTTGTTCCCTATTTATTTTAACTTTCGGGGGTTGTAGGGGACGATAAGTCCCGCGCTGTACCTAAAGGTCAAGGTGAGTCTGGAGACTCAGTGAACCTGACGACAATTTAGTAGGAAATTTAGAATAGTCAGCAGATTTGATTACGCAAATAGTGAGATAATTATTAACTATTGCAACAAAATGAGCATAAGGATTCAAATCTTGATAAAACTTAAAACTTAAGATTTGAACTCAGATGTTCAGTGTTCTTTTAGAAGTTTATCAATCCAGGAGAAGCTAAATTGACTTACTCAACTTTATTTCTCGCCGTCTCATCCGCAGTCCCTACCACAGTAGCGTGGAGCCCGAAGGTCGGACTCGTTATGGTTATCTGCAATATTTTGGCTATTGCCTTCGGAAAATATACGATCAAGAATCCTAGCGAGGGACCAGCTTTGCCCATGTCTGACATGTTTGGTGGCATGGGTTTTCCCGCATTACTAGCAACCACCAGCTTTGGTCACATATTGGGACTAGGAGCCATCTTAGGGCTGGCAAATTTTGGTATTCTTTAGGGAGAAAAGAATTTCTGCATTCTTGTGCCCTAAGTATGGATACAAGTATAAGGGCAGGTTCAACCCCTTAAACTGTTTGCTTAGCTAGCACATCGCAAGTGAACTACTTAGCGGGTACTTTGCTAGCAGTCAGACATGTGAAGAAATGTTTTGAATAAACACTGATGGGCATTAATCTACTCTTGACTTCCGGTTCAAGAGTAGATTAATGCCCTATTTTGCTAAAAACGGTCTGCCCATTTAAGCCAGGACAGCCATAGTGCGAGTAAGATGCTTACACAAGCAAGATTCTCGCACTGAGTTTGTATATCCCTTATTTATCCTTTCATAGCTAATTCTTCCTGAGGCTGACTAATACTGACTCTTGGTAGTCGGTGTTTGAAGCTGCAGAGAATTTCCCAGGAAATAGTTCCTAAAGAAGCTGCCCAGTCATCAGCAGAGATTTCCAAGTCGCCATCTTTGCCGATGAGGATGACGACTTCTCCTGGTTGTAAATCGGGAATACTGCTGACATCAAGCATGAGCTGATCCATAGTAATTGCGCCAATTTGCGGCACTAGCTGACCTCCGACTAGCACTTTCAGGCGGTTAGAGAGGTTGCGGGGAACCCCATCAGCGTAACCAATACCAACTACAGCAAGGCGTAATTCACGGTCACTCACAAATTGATGACCATAGCTGACACCTGTGTTTGGGGAAATGGTTTTGACTTGGGTAACTCGTGCTTTTACTTGCAGAACGGGTTTCAAGTCAATAGCTGAATGGAGATGAGGCGCGGGATAAAGACCATAGAGTGCTAAACCGACTCGTACTAAGTCATAGTGTAAAGCGCGATCGCTGAGGACAGCAGCAGAGTTAGCTAAGTGCAGGCAGGGGGGTGTGATTCCCTGGGCTTTAATTTGGGCGATCGCTTCCTGAAAGCGTTGGTGCTGCTGCTCCATCATTGTTGGATCCGGATTGTCTGCTGTAGCTAGATGGGAATAAATGCTAGCTATCTGAAGGTAGGGCAACTGCTGCACTAACTGGACAAAATCTGTTGCTTTGTACCAGGGGGTTCCCAACCGAGACATACCAGTATCGAGCTTGAGGTGTACTGGTAAGGTTTGATTTAGAGTGGTCATGGTTTCAGAAAAAACCAGGGATTGCTGGGGGTTGCACAGAGTTGGCTGCAATTTCCAGTGGGCGATCGCTTCAATTTCCTCTGGGGTATTAGTTGCTCCCAAAATCAAAATTGGGGCTATAATGCCCGCCTCTCGCAATTCAATGCCCTCTCCCAGGGTAGCGATCGCCAGCCAACTAGCACCAGCCCTTAAAACCGTTTCAGCAACCCTTACAGCACCATGACCATAGGCATCTGCTTTCACCACCGCCATCAGTTCAGTTTGGGGTGACAAAATCTGTTTTATCTGTCTTACATTGTGAGCTAAAGCCCCTTGATCAATTTCTACCCAAGCCCGTTGGCATATTGCTTTGGATAATTCGTAGGTATGACGGCCCCTAGCGACAAAACTTGAGGTTTGTTCCCAACTCAGCACAGTAAAACACTCCTAGCACACTCACATTTATTAGAAGAGCGATCCAGATGAATTAGAATCGCTCTAGTAAAGATATGCACAAATTAGCAGAAGTTCCTCCATAATGATCACGATCAAATAATTCTTTTTCGGTCAAAAGAAAAGACGCCACAGTGGGACGTCTCTATAGGGAATCAGGTATTCCCAATCAAGCCTTTTAAGCTGAATCTAGTTTTGGATTACCTGTTTAGTCGCGATTGAGGGCAATCAGTAGCCGCAGGATAAAGATAAACAAGTTAATGTAGGTCAGGTACATTGAGAGGGCAGCAGACAAATACTGATCGTCCCGGTAGGTGCGAGGCAGAATATAGAAATCCACCACAGCAACACCAGCAAAGAGAAAGACACCTACACCAGAGATGGCAATTTCGAGCCAAGTGGGTGTGTAGACTCCAAATAGAGCGAAAAGCAGTTGACCGACTAAGACAACCAGCAGGGCAATTACCCCTAGCCGTACAGTTTGCGCCAGCGCCATGCCGTCTTGCTCAGAGAGATTGGAGCCGATGTTGCGGGCAGCTATAAAGGTCACACCACATCCAAGAGCAGCAATGCCAATTCCTTGTATGCCAACACCCTGTGTTCTGAGGGCAACGACGATAATGCAGCTGAGGGTGTAGCCCGACAGGAGGCTGTAAAGAGCAAGCAGAGGCAGCGCTGTGCTGTTGTCCCCTTTTTCGGCAACGCCACGGGCGACGAAGAAAAGAATCAACTGAGCAATTATGGCACCAATAAAGGTGAGCATAAATAGGTCTGGACGGGAGTTGTACACTCCCAGACCGCCGTAGGTTCCCAGTGCAGTTAAGACCAGTCCACCTCCGAGATAGGGAAGGGCGTTAGCGATTACGTTAGGGCCTACTAGCGCTTGACCTCTGGCTTCGCGCATCGCTTCACGGAAGTTACTTGTGTTGCTCATCAGATTTTTTTTGAACGTTGATGGATTACTTACTCGACAAAATTGCATTATTTCTATTTTGACTCAAACCTAGAGCAATCAGCTGACAAAGAACACCCATAAGACGACTAGGCTACCAACTCCTAAGAAACACGAGGGGGAGCAGGGACTCGCTTCGCTCAAAGGCAAAAGGCAAAAGGCAAAAGGCAAAAGTAGGGAGCAGGGGAAGCAAGGGAAGCAGAGGGAGCAGGGGAAGCAGTGGAAGCAGGGGAGCAGGGGAAGCAGGGGAAGCAGAGGAAGCAGAGGAAGCCTCCGAAGCAGGGGGAGAAAGCTGATTTTTTCGTTGAAATTTTATCTCCCTGTCTCCCCGTCTCCCCGTCTCCCCGTCTCCCCGTCTCCCTGTCTCCCTGTCTCCCCGTCTTTCTCAGGGTTAATTGTTAAAAACCTACCCTTGTGAGAAGAGTCCCCCTCCCTCCCCTTAAGAAGTTGTCCGCTTCCTGCGTCGGGCTCCTCACTGCTAAGACTGCTTACAGGAAGAATTAATTATTATTACAAGCACCAAAAGCGTATCTGCGTGTTTGCGCGGAGACTGAAGGAAGTGGGTCTGGATATTTCCGTGAAATAACGATAGTACGGAGGTTTTCTGATACAGACAATGAGATTTAGAGGTACTCATCGATGTTAATCCTCAAATAGCACCAAGTTTTTAGGAAAGTGGTATAAATCCCGCCCTGCTTTCCTCTCCCGTTCCCCTTATAGCGGGAGTCTCCAGCGGAATTGTATAGATGGCTACTGATTCTATTAGTTTTCGAGGCATGGAACTTCTGCTTGCCTACTCTCGCAATCCTTCTCTAAAGCTTCGCAATCAACTCGTGCAGTTGAATGCTGGGCTAGTGCGCAAGGTTGCCCATCGAGTTAGTAGACAATGTGCTGAACCCTATGAAGACTTGGAGCAAATCGGCTACCTTGGTCTGATTCGGGCAATTGAACGTTTTAATCCCCATCAGGGTTGTGCTTTTAGTTCTTTTGCTATTCCTTATATTCGCGGCGAGATGCTGCATTATCTTCGGGATAAGGGCAGTGTGATGAGGATTCCTCGTCGGTGGCAGGAACTTTATTCTAAAGGGAAAAAGCTACGCAAACAATTGGCGGCTACTCTGGGACGCCAGCCTCAAGATATTGAGATTGCCGAAGCCCTCGGTGTATCTGTACAAGAGTGGGGTGAATGTCGGTTAGCCCTTCAAAATCGTCTGCTGGTGAGTTTAGATGCCATAGTAGGTCAGATGATCGATTGTTCGGTGACTGTCGGAGATACCCTGCCCGATCCTCGCTACCAAGTACTACAGAAATTGGAAGAAGATCGGCTACAGCTACAAGGAGCGATGAGCCAGCTAGAGGAGAAAACTAAAGCGGCAATTGAGTGCGTGTTTTTGCGGGATCTGCCTCGTAAGGAAGCAGCAAGGCAGATTGGTATTAGTCCTATGACGGTGACGCGACATTTGCACAAGGGGATTAAGCAGTTGGGAGCGATATTGGAGCTTCAGGCAGCTTAGAAGGTTGTGTGAACTACCACTCATCACTGCTACGCAGTAGATAAGCGGCTTCCCAATTCATCGGAAATTTCGTCTGACAAAACCGAAGTTTTGCCAGTCCGTCTTACACTTCCAATTCTTTACCTCTAGAGGTAGGCTGCTTACCTGGTTCAGGCAAACATGGTAAGTTTTTGAACTGGGGAAAAATCGGTCAACCTCTAGATAAGTTTTTTCTGACTGCTCGGCAAAGTACTTGAGCATAGTGCAGAACATTCTCCAACCACAATCACTAATGGCTTTAGCTAGATTGTGATTTCTCACCATGCCCTTGAGGTTGAGATTTTCTACTACAATCACTTTCATCCCACGCTACTCCTTCGGAGAACCCTTCGGGAACATTCAGAGAATTGAAGCGGGAACTTCTCGCTTCTAAGAAGGTGTTTGAAAAGTCTGTATGTAAGGAGCAGAACATCAAAAGTGGTGGGTTACGGTGCTTGGAATCTACCATTTACTTGTTTTCAACTCCAGAGGAGCAGCGCCTAACCCACCCTACGATCGACTTTTCAAAGATGCTCTAAGGTAGACCAGATCGATCGCACTCTGTGTGAAGGCATTAAGGCGCAGTAATGTCAGCTAATTGTAGTAAACTTAGATATTTGGTTAACTGTAACTACCGGGTTCCGCGCTTTTAAAGATTACGTGAAATATTCAGGTCTGTTTTCATTGAAACTTTATTTTAAATTCCCCTACTTATACTGTTGTATTTTGCTATTAACATTAGTCAAAATAAGATTTAGCAGAGATAAAATTAGATTGTCAAACTGAAGCTGAAACGGTTATTTCAGGATTTCAGGGAAATTTTATAACTGTATCCGGAGGCTATCCACTTCAGCCGAGACAGTAACCCAGGCTATATTAGCTAATGGTACGTGGTTGTGGTTGGGTAGGGGATAATCTGAAGTATAAGTCTAATATTTTTCAATGGAAAAGCTTTGTAAATATACCTTGGTCAATGGACTCACGGCAGACGCTATTCAAGTCCATAATTTCGTTAATTTGTCCGATGCTTTGCGCAAACTCGGTTTTCACCGTTCTCGCCCCACCCTGGTTTTGGTGGGCGGTGCCAGTAGAATCAGCAACGCGGATTTGGCCCGCCTGCAGCAGCTATTTGTGGAAGTACTAGCCCCCATAGCTGAATCTTTAGGAGCGACTGTGGTGGATGGTGGCACTGATGCCGGGATCATGAGGTTGATTGGTCAAGCACGGGCTGAGATTGGTGCCACCTTCCCCTTAATTGGCGTGGCTGCTGTCGGCACAGTTATTCTCCCTGGTGTTCCTCCCCCTTGCTTAGATGCGGTATCCCTGGCTCCGCAGCACACTCACTTTGTGCTAGTTCCTGGCCACAATTGGGGCGATGAATCGCCCTGGCTAGCCCGCATCTCCAGCATCCTGTCTAACGGATGTCCATCGATCACGTTGGCGATCAACGGCGGGGAGATTACCTGGCAAGATGTGTCTCTGAGTATAAAAGAGGGGCGCTTGACGATTGTCCTAGCTGGCAGTGGACGAACGGCTGATAAACTTGCTGCTGCTCTACGTGGAGAAGCAACTGATGAGCGAGCAACAGAGTTAGTTGCATCTGGGCTACTGCAGGCGATCGACATGAATCAGGATTCTGAGGTGCTGGCTGAGGTTATTCAACAGATGCTTTCGACCTGAGATAAAATCGCTTTATCCACCAAGAGCGGTACTGACTTTCTACAAGTCGAAAATGAGTCACAACAACATTGATCGGGATAATAGGGAGCAATCTTTAGCCTTAGAAACAGCCTGGCAGCGTTACGCTCAGCTTAAAACTAACGCCTCGGCAGCTTTTAGACAATACCTGAGCCTGCGAGGTTGGGCGATCGCTCTGGTTGTAGTCGTCACCCTGCTGGCCATCCTCACTTCTAGTACTGACAGCGCTCTCATGGCATCAAATGTAGGCGAAGCCCTAACGGCCTGTCTGATTTTAGCACCAATTGTCGGCTTGGTAATTTTTGCCTTTACCAACAAATTGCAACAGGGACAATACTGGCTGCTTCTGGGCACTGGTGCAGAGGAAATTAGAAAAGAGATTTACCTGTATCGGACTCTCCTGCAAGGGCAAGCAAAGCGCCATCAGTGGCTCAATGAGCGGGTAACAACCATTCAGAGCCAGGTGTTAGAGAGAGTTGGCGGCAATCTGGTGCTCAAACCCTACACCGGAAAAATTCCGCCTGATTATTTCCCTGAACATGAAAACAGCGATCCGGGTTATACCGATCTGCTTGCTGACGACTACCTGCGCTATCGGTTAGAAGCGCAACTAAAATGGCATTCCCAAGAAGCAGCGAGACTCTACACAACTAGGACTAACTTGCGCATAGGGATTTTTGCCTTGGGCGGATTGAGCGCATTTCTGCCAGCGCTGGGGTTCAGTTTAAACATATGGGTAGCCTTTACGATCTCAGTTGCGGTTGCCTTAACTGTCTGGCTGGAAGTGAGCCGACTTGACGACCTGGTCAACAATTACAACCAACTTATTCTTGAACTGAAGATTATTCGCGACCATTGGCAAAGTTTAAGTCCAGAAGAACGAACTGGCAACGAATTTTTTCAATTGGTACTCGCTACAGAAAAGGTACTATGGAGCCAACATAACCAAAACATTACCCAAATGCGTCAGGCAGTGACTGAGTTGCATGGTACAGCCAGCGATCTGCTGACTCAAGTAATCAACAGTCCTGCTCCCGGTACTTTTGACCAAGCCTTGTTACCAGAAAAGACAGATGCCAGGGAAATACTAACAGCCGAGGCAGAAATTCTCCTGGAGGAAGGGGCGATCCTTGAAGAAGTCCAAATAGAAAAACCGGAGCCAAAAAAGCCAGTCACAAAGGGATTGCCCCATGCTTTTGTGGTCATGCCTTTTGGTCAGAAAAAAGGCCCTGATGGTCGTTGGATAGATTTCGATAGCATTTATCACAACTTAATTAAGCCAGCCCTCGAAGAGGCGGGCTTTAAGTCTTTTCGGGCCGATGAAGAAAGCGTGAGCGGTGATATTTTAACCGATATGTTACAGGAGCTTTTACTAGCGGATCTGGTACTTGCGGATCTGAGTATTGATAATGCCAATGTTTTTTATGAGTTGGGCGTTCGCCATGCCCTGCGCAAGCGAGGTCTGATTCATATTCAGTGCGGTCGGGCTTATATGCCTTATGATATTTTCAACGTCCGCACCCTCCCTTATCATTGCGACGAGTATGGTCAGCCAGATCCGCAAAATCTGGAGAAAGATAAGCAGGCGATCGTCAAAATGGCTCGTGCCACCTGGGAATCAGACCGCAACAGGATTCACAGCCCGATTTTCAATTTACTTGATGGTCTGCCCGAACCCAATCGCAAATTGCTGTGCACGCCTCTAGCCACAGGCTACTGGCAAGAGTACAAAAAGTGGCAGGAGCGAGTGACTATTGCCCAGCGACAAAAGCAGATTGGCGATGTGTTGTTGTTAACGGAAGAGGTTAGAAATCCCTTGATTAAATGTGAGGCACTCGCTGATGCTGGTAAAGCCTTAAAGAACCTGGGCAATTATGCCCTCGCTCTCAAGGAGTATCAAGAAGGTCTGAAGCTCGATCCGGAAAATTCAGTGTTCCGGCGCGAGGAGGCTTTTCACCTGAGCCGACTGAAGCAATATGATGAGGCGATTGTGAAATTGGAGTGGTTGCTGCGAGATGAACCAACCAATATCCAGGCCATATCTTACTTGGCTCGCATTTACAAAGGAATCTGGAAGGATGAATGGGCGGGCATTACTGATGAACAGGAGCGCTTGAAAGAAGCTTACGAGTCCGCCCACTTGCTGAAAAAAGCAATTGAGACCTACCTCCAAGGGTATCGTTTAGATCACAATCATTACTATTCGGGCATCAATGCCTTCACTTTGTCGGCAGTTCTGGATCATTTAGCGCACCAGGTTGGCACGGGAGATGACCCGGAAGAGGAAGCTATCAGGCAACAGTTGCCCTCCCTCAAAGGTGCGGTTCAATTTTGCCTGGAAAGTTCAGTCAAAAAGGATGCCAACAATTTTTGGGCATTTCTCTCTTTGGGCGATTTGGCAGTATGCGCTGCCCAAGATCCTAAACAGGTGACGAGAGCTTACAAAAAGGCACTCACCCTGGTATGGAACAATAAATTTGCTTTACAATCCACCCTGGCTCAACTAGAATTATTGAATTTGCTGAGTTTTCGCTCCGAGTACGTTAAAGCTGGCATCGATGTCCTCCAGGCAGAGCTTGATAGAGTGGAAAATCAAGAGAAAGCGGTGGCATCCCAGATAGATCGTGAACCACTGCAAGTTTTTCTGTTCTCCGGTCACATGATTGACAACCCCAGTCGTCCGCAGCCTCGTTTTCCAGCGGCAATGGAAAGCGAGGCTCGCCAAAGAATTGAGCAAATCCTGGATAAGTTGAAAGCCGATTCAAAAGACCTGGCTATTGCTCCGGGTGCCGCTTGTGGGGGAGATATCCTTTTTCTGGAAGCTTGTTTGCAGCGCAATATGAAAGTTGAGGTTTTTCTTCCTTTTCATCCGGCTGAGTTTATTAAAGAGTCAGTCAGCTTTGCTGGCAATGATTGGGTAGAGCGTTTCTATAAGATACAAAATCATCCTAATGTAACTATACACTTCCAGCCTGAGCGCCTCGGAAAAGTTCCTGAGGGGGACAATCCTTATGAGCGCAACAATCGCTGGGCTCTCTACTCAACGTTGATGTACGGAATAGAGCGGGTACGGCTGGTTGTCTTGTGGAATGGCAAAGGGGGTGATGCTCTTGGTGGCACTAGCGATATGGTTCAGCAGGTACGCCAACTGGGAGGGATTGTACAGCATCTGGATACGACGAAGTTTGATTATTGGAAAATCCCAAACCCTTGCCCATCAAACACCCACTGAGTAATTTAGCTTGATTCGCGAGAAGCCCGTTGAATTTGGGATTAATTTGAAAAGAGAAATTCACACAACTTTTCACTCCCTTTAATGATTACGTAGCGTATGGCATACGCCCAATCTCTATTTTTAATTGAAGAGGTTTGGGTGCAAGCCTTGCAATAGGCTGTTGAATTTGGGATTAATTTGAAAAGAGAAATTCACACAACTTTTCACTTCCTTTGGTGATTACGTAGGGGCGTATGGCATACGCCCAATCTCTATTTTTAATTGAAGAGGTTTGGGTGCAAGCCTTGCACCCCTACAAACCCCTCATCCCCATCTCCTTTCAACTTTTGACCACACCCTCCATAAAATCAATATAATCTATAAGTTTTTACATTTCTTAACACAGCACCATTTATTTATGTCCGACTACTTAGCCCATAGGGCTTCTCGTAGGCGTAGGCGAAGCCTTCTCGTAGAGTAGCCTTCTCGAAGATTAGAGTAGAGTAGAGTAGAGTAGCATAGCATTTGGGGGACAAGTGAAAGCTGAAACCCTTGCTTTTATGTCCAAATGCAACGCCGGAGTATTATGGAGAGAGTATTTAATGAATCGGCGCTCTAGAAATGGCAAACATCATTGAAGATCCCCAAGGAAACTTTTAAGATAGTTAGTGGAATTCAGTTCGAACTACCACTATTTTAGGAGCTCCCGTGGAGGGCACAAGCTTAACGGGAGAGAACGTCACCTTGTCAAAACTAAGAATCGAGATGTCTGAAAAACTTTCTGGAAAGCAAACCTCTCAGTTGATAGAGCAGCTGCTCAATTACGTTAAAAACTTTTTTTCAGCCTACAAGCGTCCTTTATTTCTCATTGCTTTGATTCTAGTGGTGTTGGCCACTCTCAAAATCATCCTGGAAATGCTCGATGCTATCAATGATATTCCCTTGATAGAACCGACCTTGGAGCTAATTGGCATCGTCTACACGATTTGGTTCGTTTACCGCTATTTAATCACTCCTGCTCGCCGAGTCGAACTCTCATCAAAATTTAATAGTTTGAAAAACTCCTTTTTCGACACAGACAATTCAGAGAGCTAATCAACAACAACAATATGAATAATTATTTAGGAATTCACGCTCTTGTCTGGGCAGGAAGTTGGCATCAAGAAGATAGAAAGAACGCCATTGCTAACACTGCTTCCTGTGGCTATGATCTGATTGAAATTCCTTTACTAGAACCAACTACTGTTGATGTGCCAGCAACAGTAAAATTACTGGAACAATATAAGCTAAAGGCAGCTACTTCCCTAGCACTTTCTATTCAAACCGATATTTCCAGCACCGAACCTGAGGTGGTAGCAAGGGGAGAAGCCTTGTTAAATGAGGCGTTATCCGTGACACGGGATTTAGGGGCAAAATATATGGGTGGGGTAATCTATGGAGCTTTGCACAAGTATGATTATCCCCCTACGGAAGCAGGTCGTCAAAACTGTGCTGAGATCCTGGCACGGCTAGCTTCTAAAGCTAAGGAAATGGGGATTACTTTGGGGCTGGAGCCAGTCAATCGTTATGAGAGTAACCTAATCAATACTGCAGCTCAAGCTCTAGAGATGATTGAACGAACTGGTTCGGATAACATTGTGGTACATCTCGATTCATTCCATATGAATATTGAGGAAAGTAGTCTCAGTGGGGCAATTGAGCATTGTGGTAGTAAGTTAGGCTATTTTCACATTGGCGAAAGTCATCGTGGCTATCTCGGTTCTGGGAATATTGACTTTCAGTGCATTTTCTCAAGTCTGCGGGAGAACAATTATACGGGAACGATTACTTTTGAGTCTTTTTCTTCGGCGGTGGTTTCCCCGAATCTTTCCAATACTTTAGCCATCTGGCGCAATCTCTGGGAGGATAGTTATGACCTAGCCCGTCAAGCTAAGGCATTTATGGAACAACACCTGCAATCAGCTTAAATCGATTTCCCTAGCATTGACTTCCAGAGTCACTTGCTCTCCATAATCAATCCCTTTAATCAAGGGAGCGAGAATTTCCAGGGTTGAACAATCTTGAAAATGTGCTGGTTTAGTTTCTGGATGGGGATAGTAAAGAAATCCTGAATGAGTAGTGTCTTGAAAACTTACTCTCACCGGGGAAAACGAGAAATCTTCTGCGGGAGAGTCAGGATTCCACTTCACCTGGCGGAAGGTATAAGCAGGCTGCTTCACTTGAAACGTATAGGGACTAATAGAGACATTCAATGTCCCTGGAAAAAAGGATGTCAAATCCAGACCCAATGCTCGAAAAAAGGAAAGCTGCATAGAGATAGTGCCTCTAGGATAAGGGCTATCTTTGGCTCTACCAGAAGCTACTTGATAACCGGGTTTGACAATTCCCGATACTTTTATCCATTCTTGAAATTCCAATGGTGTTGTCATCTCCTTAAAATATGGTTGCCAACTTTCTGAACAGGGAACAGGGAATAGGGAATAGGTAAGTAGTAGGACAAAATTAAAGTTAACTATTGAGACAAGAGAACAGGGAACGGGGAACGTGACTACTATAGCAGTCCTAAGGAGTCATCCAGATGATTGGGCGCACGTCGGTGCGCCCCTACGTTAACCGCACTTGACGATAAGGGCGATCGCTAGGGTCATGTGTCAAGGGAAGTGGGAAATATCCCAATTCTTAATTTTGGAGAAACTGTATCAATTCCTCCAGCTTCGACCAAGCAGCACCGCTGTTGAGGATTTCCCTTGCCTTTTCTATCCCCTGAACATGATCTTCAAAGGGGACTATATCGCCAACCTGAAGTGCTAAGGAGGCATTCAAAGCTACAGCATCCTGCTGCGCTTGGGTTCCTTTTCCTTGCAAAACATTACGCAGAATTGCGGCATTTTCTTCCAGCTCACCGCCTTTCAATGCACTTGTTGGCGCTTTGGTCAAGCCTAATGATTGGGGATTGAGGCTACTGAGACGAACCTTGCCTTGAGTAAGCAGCGCCAAGTCAGTTTCATCAGCTAATCCTGCCTCGTCCAGTTTCTCCCTCCCATGTAAGACAATTGCTTTGGGTGTTCCTAGGAGGGTAAGAGCTTGGGCAATATTTGCCAAAAATTGAGAGTCAAATACTCCAATCACTTGACCTGTAGGACGCAAGGGATTAACCAAAGGTCCTAAAAGATTAAACACCGTCCGCACCTTGAGAGTACGTCGCAGGGGGGCAACGGCTTTCATAGCTGGATGCCAACCGGGGGCAAACAAAAAGGTAATTCCCACATCCCAAAGAGCTGCTTGTACTTTCTCCGAAGGCGCAGATAGATTGACGCCCAAAAATTCTAAGACATCTGCCGATCCAACCTTACTAGAAGCAGAGCGATTGCCGTGCTTGGCAACTTGCACCCCAGCAACAGCAGCGACAAAGGCAACGGCGGTGGAGATATTGAATGTGGAAGCACCATCCCCGCCTGTGCCACAGGTATCAATTACTGGTTTGACGTGTTTAATTGCTTCTTGTAAGGACTGAGCTTGTAATACCTGCGCCATCCCGGCTAATTCTTCTGCTGAGACTCCTTTGGCTTGAATGGCGGCTAAGATTGCCCCGGATAGCACTGGGGGAATTTCCTCTTTCAGCCACCCCTGCATCAGTTGCGAGGCTTGGGTTTGGGAGAGGGATTGTTTGTCTAGAAGCTGTTGCAATAAGCTAGACCAGTTGACCGTTGTATTGGTGGAGTCTTGCGCCATAGTTAATTTCGAAATTGGGAATAGGAATTTAGGATGTTCAGCAGCGATCGCTTCTGTCCTCCGCGAGTATAGCGGGAGACTTCTAGCGGTTGTAGTTAAAATCAATTATGCTACTTAGGTCACCAGAAATTGGGAAAGCGGCAAATACCCCGCCCCGTTTTCCTTCCCGATCTGCATTTCTTCGTCGGGATCTCCAGCGGGGATTGTAAGGATGAAGTATTTTCTGCGACTGGCAGTATTTCTCTTAGTGCTAATTACCATGGTGTTTCCTCTCCCAGCACAAGCAGCCAGTTCCACAGCCGTTACCTCGACCTTTGAAAGCACTAATCTCAGGGACCAGGATTTCTCCGGTCAAAACTTACAGAATGCTGAGTTTACTAAGGTAGATTTGACCTCTGCCAACTTTAGCAATGCTGACTTGCGCGGTGCCGTTTTTAACGCTTCTATACTGGATGGGGCTAATCTACATGGAGCAGATTTGACTAATGGTCTTGCCTATCTGGTTAGCTTCAATGGTGCTGATTTAACTGATGCGGTTTTCGTAGAAGCGATTATGTTGCGCTCTATTTTTGATAATGCAAATGTTACTGGTGCTGACTTCAGTTTTGCTATTTTAGATGGAGACCAAGAGAAGAAACTCTGCGTCAATGCTTCTGGTGTGAATCCCAAAACTGGCGTTGACACTCGGGAATCTTTGGGATGTCGATAAAAAGCAACTGATCCTCACTCCCTAATCAGCAGGGGGAGCAGGGGGGAAGGGGAGAGTGGGAGAGGGGGAGAGGGGGAGCTGTCTCTTAT
>JBFRWF010000350.1:0-16461 GCA_051439465.1 Xenococcaceae cyanobacterium
TCTTTTAGCTCTCTGAGTGCATAGTTATAAGACACACGGCAAGTTTCGAGCCACTCATTGAGTAACTCTACTTGCTGCTTGTCTGGATATAGTCTATAGGTGTAATTTAGTCTCATATTTATATTCTATCACATCTGTGATTTCTGGTAAATGTCGATGATGACGGCATTGAGCCATCATCATCGACTTGGGGAAGTCCGTGTATCCACAGGCTGAATCGAAGATTACAGCGTGGGACTTACCGCTCCCCCAAACCCCCACAAATAGTTAAACCCTTAAGACTTATTTTATAAATACCCTCTTACTTGTTCGCGGCGATCGCTTTCCCAGCTCATTCTCAAAAAACCTGAGTTTTATGATATTTGATGACTGACCATAAGCATTCCAGAGTACCCAGGCTAGTTTTCTATTAATGCTATTGATTTACTGAGGTGGTTACCATGATAAAAGACGAAAAACAGTATGAATATACCAAATATTGGGTCAAAAGATTTGAACAATCTATAGCTGCTTGCGAACAAGATGAAGAAAGGAAAAAAAACGACCCTCAAGCCTGGCAATTGACCCGCAATACCTTACAATATCACCTTGATGCTTTAAAAGAAGAAATCGCTGAGTATGAAACCCTCACTACCCACGATGAGCGTACACCAATCGTGCTAAAGCTCGACGATATTAATTACCTGCCACAAATTCTTATCAAAGCTCGCATAGCAGCTAAACTCAGCCAAAAAGAACTAGCTGCTCTAGCTGGGCTAACAGAGGAGCAAATTAGGGAGTATGAAGATAAAGACTACCAAACAGCCAGCTTTCTAAATTTTTTGTTTGTCCTAGATGCCCTCGATATTAAAATCCAAAAAGGTGAGTTTTTAGTTCCCATAGATACTCTCAGAAGAACCCCGATTACAAAAGAAGAATGGGTCAACTTGTAGGCTAGGTCAAAGAATTAGAAATTACAAGCAATGAGGCGAACAAAAAAGAAATTCGCCATTTTTGCCCCATAGGGAGAATCCCACCAATCCGCAGGAAGACTGCCAACAGGTGCAGAAAGGGTGAAGTCAAAGTGATCATATTCTAGCCATTTATTATTCTCACGCCATCCTATGCGATCGCCAAGGCTTTGCAAAATTGCCATATCTTGTGTTATCAGTGTATCCATATTTCCACCCAGACTTTGATAAAGGCGCAACTGAACACTAAAGCCAAAGTGATCTCTACTGTATTTTATCCAGAGTTGATCGATCACGCGAATGGCATTGCAAGGAAATGTCTTGAGATCCTCAGGGGTTAGGACATCCCGGTTATCTTTACCCGCTATCTCCAACATTATTCTAGTTGTCTCATAGTCAGCTTCTTTCCACTTACCAGCCGCTAGCAAATCCCGCAGATCTCCGTATCTGTATAAATCAGCGACCAGCATTCGGGTTTCCTCTAAGCTCTCCTCTAACCGAGAAAGTCGCTCGGATAGGGATGACTCAATTTCTGATAGACGGGTGAGCAGTTCAGAGTCACGCTCTTCATTAGACATGATTTTTCTCTATACAAGATGGATAATTTTGTTTGGCCTTCGGGTTCATTGTAGCAGTCGGAAGGAATCAAAAAAGCTGACCACCTCCTCAGAGAGATCCTCTGCATTCTTTTGGCTGGCTGCTAAAACATACACCCGTTGCTCGATCAAGTAAACTCTAAAGGTGATGGTTTCACCAGCATCTTGCATCCTCAATTGTTTCCCTGGATATTTACCCAGAGAAATAGAGCGATCGCCCTTTAACTCAAATTCCGTTTCAGTCACAATCCCGTCACGTACAGATGCCAAGAATGCTTGTGGGTTTCCTAACTTAGCCGGATCTAAATCCTCCGAGTAAGCCGCTACAAATCTCCAAGAAGAGGGATGAGTGGCAAACACCTCAAAAGAAAGCTTTCCAGCGACTGTGTCTAAAACTACTGTCTCCTCGCTCTGAATCCCCTGAGGCATCCATAGGGAGAAGCCTCCGTCCCTAAAGATAAATTTCTGCCATCGCAGTTGCCCTTCATTGATAGTTAATAGCTCAGAGGGATGTTCTAGTTCTTCTTGGGGAGGTTTTTGTCGTTGTTGTCGTTCAAGCCTTTGAATTTCCTGCTCCATCAGCCGCTGTCCATCTCGGAAAAAGGAGGGGCGATCAAATTGAGCCCTAGCCGAAGTGGCTGAGCCGATAGTCGTTAGTAAGAGTACAGTGACAATAATTCTAAGTTGCATATTCCTAAGCTATGTACTGTCATAGTTCACAAGTCATAAGGCGAGTGAAGTAGTAATTAACCATTTTTAACCCATAGGGTGATCTCCACCAATGGGCAGGAAAACAGCCAACAGGTGCAGACAGAGTGAAATCCCAATTATCATAATTATCGAATTGCACTTTGTTATTTTTACGCCATCCTATGCGATCGGCAAAGCTTCTCATCACTTCCATGTTTTGTGTTAAGAGGGTATCCATACTTCCCCCCCCACTTCGATAAATGCCCACCTGTACGCTAAAGCCAAAGCGCTCATTACTGTAAGTGAGCCAGAGTCGATCAATAATGCGGAGTACACTACAGGAAAATTTCTGGATATCTTCAGGAGTTAAAGTCTCCCGCTCTTTCCCTGCTACCTCCAGGATCACTTTAGTAGTCTCTTCGTCGGCTTCTTTAAAGTTACCAGCCGCTAGGAAATCCCGCAGCCTTTCGTACAGGTTCACATCAGAAACCAGCATGAGCTTCTCCTCTAAGCGAGAAACTCGCTCAGACAGAGCTGATGGTTGACTCGACTGCATTAGATTCTGTTCAAACTTCTCCTCTAAGCGAGAAACTCGCTCAGACAGGACTGATAGTTGACTCAAATGCTGCAATTGTGCCTCAATCTCCGATAGGCGGGTGTTCAGTTCAGATTCGCGCTCCTGACTAGACATGGTTTTTCTCCATTCCTATTGATAATCTTGTGGTTCTACATAGTATCGTCGTTAGAGAAGAAGCTCATCACGACCAAAAACAGCAGATAACCCAACATATCATGAATAAAAGACTAGCAATTAGTATCCTGACGCTTCTGTTCACAGTAGCTTTACCAACTCCTAGCTGGGCAGAAACCGTCATGGAAAAAGTGACACGAACCGGAGTCCTGACGGCTGGCACCAGAACCGATGCAATTCCTTTTGCCTACATCAAAGAAGATGACGAGTGGCTTGGCTATTCTATTGAGATGTTAGTTCTCATCAGAGATCAGCTAGAAAAAGAGCTGAACAAGGAAATCGCCTTGGAATTTGTGGCGGTTACCCCTGAGGATCGCATTCCCAAGGTGGTTAGCCGGGAAGTTGATATCGTCTGCGGCTCTACCAGCTTCACCTGGGAGCGGGAGAAATTTGTGGACTTCTCCATCAGCTACGCCGTTAGCGGCACCAAGTTATTGGTGAAGAAAGGGAGCAATCTCAGTTCTCCCGAATCTCTGATCGGCAAGCGAATTGGTGCCATCCCGAAAACCACCAACGAGCAGGTAATAAAGCTTGTTCAGCCCCAAGCTACTTTGGTGTCTGTCAAGAATGGTGCCGAAGGGCTTTTAGCCTTGCAGCAGGGGCAAATCGACGCTTTCGCCTGGGACGATATTCTTTTGAAGGGATTGAGGAAAACATCGAGTAACCCAGATGCTTTTGCAGTTGTGCCTGAGCAACCTTATAACAGGGAAGGAATTGCTTGCATGCTTCCTGAGGACGGCTCTAAATTTCGGGACTTAGTGAACTATAGTCTCGTCAATTTCATGCAAGGATTCGTAATCGGTGACAGTCGGTATGTCGCTATCTTCGATCGCTGGTTTGGTTCAACGGGAGTGATTCCTATTAACCGGGATCTGGTTATTGACTTCTTTCAAGATGTAATAGACTCCCGTGAGCAGATACCGATACCGAAGGGAGATTCCTAAATTTCACCCCTCAGATCGAGTCTGGTTGATTGCTAATAGCTAATGAACTCAGATAAGCAAAACACGCCTGACACGGATAACACTGAACTTCACGGATTTTTCTTCAGTAAAATCTGTTTCTTGAGAATTACCTATCCGTGAAAATCCGCGTCATCCGCGTCATCCGTGTTCCATTTTCAACCATCGATTGAGACCTTTTATGCTTGACGTCAGTGCGCCATTCGTCCTAAACTGATTTGAGGTCATGATTCAATCCCAAAGCAGTTTCCAACTCCTCTAAAACAATGTCTGTCACAACCTTTTCGTAATATTTACAAGCCATTGTTTCAGCAGAGCGAAAAGTGCCATTCTCCCAGTATTTGTTACTGCCTGAACCTCCGCCACACACGCCAAAATACTGGCAAGTATTCCGACATAGCTCAACCCCGGCATTAATATCTTGGTAAATCTTCTGGAACTTCTCTGTCTGGCAGACAGACTCGAAAGTATCATGCAAGACGTTACCAAGAATAAAGTCACCGTAGATATCAGTTTTCACCCCCAGCAGCTCTGGATCAAAGGTGGAAAAATTGCCTTGGCTATCTATATTAATCATGACAAATGGCGTTACCAGACCGCTTCTTTTTATCCTTTCACCTGCATACATTAAGCTACAAATACGCTCAAACTCTCGCAGCATAAAAGCCCCTTTTGCCTGGGTTATCAACTCCCAAAATCTCTTCATAAAAGCACGATATCGCGCTTCTGTGCCTGATTTTTTTAAGGATGATAATTTATTTACTCCTTCTATTTCTTCCAGGTTAAATCCAACATCAGTAATGCCGTTTTCCATGAAAAAGTTGAAAATTTCATCGGGATAATCTAGAGATTCCTGGGTTATGACTGCTATGACATTAAAATCAATATGGTTTTTTTGTAAGTGAGCTATCCCCCTCATTGTGCTGGCATGAGTGCCAAGTCCTGTCCTGGTTTTGCGATGAGCGTCATGGATAAAAGCCGGCCCATCCAGACTTACGCCAATGTTAATTTGGTATTTTTTAAACAAATCACACCAGTCTTGATTGATTAACGTAGCATTAGTCTGAATTGATTGCCTGACTAAAAAGTTATTAACGTTGAAATCGCGGTCTAATTCGTTTATTTTTGAAAGGGCAGAATCGTAAAACGAAATTGGCACTGCTAGAGGTTCACCAGCGTGCCAACATACTGTAAAGTCCTCACGTAAAAAAGGACTAGTAAAGATATTTTTGAAGATGGGTTCAATTAGATCGAGTGAAAATCTGTTTTTTAACTGGCGATCTGGCAAATAACAGTAATCGCAGTCAAGATTGCAGAATGAAGTTGCTTGAATAATTACCAGGTCGATTGGACCAAAAGTTACTAACTCGCAAGAACTCAACTGTTTTTCAACCATCTACTAGACCTCAGTTAAAAGAAGTATTTGGACTTTGCACTAATTGATACTTTCAATCGGCAACAACCGTGTTTAGCCAAATTTTCACCTATTACGGAAATTCACGAAGCCACCACCGTCCCGCCATCCGTTGCGCCAGCCACCACCGTTGCGGAAGCGACCACCGTTGCGGAAGCGACCACTGTTGCGGAAGCCACCTCTACGGAACCGAGCCAGCTCTACGCCATCTACCAGGTTGGATTGTGGGGATGGCATTGCCTCAGATGAGTCCTGAAGTTGCTTTTCTCTGTCTCTTAATGCTTCTGCGATCGCTGCTAAGCGCTCATCAATCGTTAGCGGGACTCTGTATTCATTGGGTTGATTGACTTTGGCCGTGACAACTGGGGGATTTAAGGCAGATAGTGCCAGCAACAACCCTACCAAACCAGTGGTTGTGGTGATTTTCAAGCCTATTCTCCTGATCTTTAATTGACATATTCCCGCCGCCTAAAGGCAGACGGAATTCCAAGAAAAAATGTCGCTGCGGTTCCCAGTTTACACCCCGTAGCGATTAAGCGCAGGTCTTTGACTCTCACTATTGGTGTTTTCTAGTTCCGTAACGGGTTCGCTACTCAAAAGGCAACAGGCAACATGCAATAGGGAGTAAGGGTTCTAAACGTCTCCAATTCTAGGTTAGGTGATTTGAGATCTCCGTTAATACGCGTCAATCTTAATCTCCCCTAGCCACACCTTCTCCTGGAGGAGCCTGAATAGCTCACACTCTTCAGGAGTAACCTTCTTATCCGAATAGATGGCAGCTTTGATAGTCTCACTCTCCTGTCGAGAGAGCCTGCCATCTGCCAAGGCACGCTCAATCATGACTTTGATTTGTGATAATTCCATAATCTAGTTCAAATCTCTTAAGAAAACTTGCTGACCCCTCTCTTATAATAGCTGGGAAATTTTGGTTTCTCAAAAAGATTTTATCTTAATTTTAGAAATGTTTGCTCAACAGTATTTAGGGGGTATCTATTTAATAAAGGGGGTTTTAGATCCGGATTCCGTATTACGTAGGGTGGGTTAGGCGGCGATAACTTATCAAATAACCCGCTAATTAACTATCCGCCGTAGCCCACCAAAACCAAGCACTCTTGCGGATTTATTTTATAAATCCCCTCTCAACTCATTTTCAATACCCCTGTCAATAAGCATTAATGATTCCAATTTATCATGGTTTCTTCTAGTCCAAATTAAAATTAAATCTGAGAATTTCTGGGAGGCAGAAGCCAACATAATATTGGAGATATGAGCAGGCAGAAAATCGTTATAATTCCGATGACCATTAAAACTTGATTGTGTTCTACAGACATTTTCTTTACCTCTGAGTTTGGCGTCCGAGCTATTACTCGCAAGGAGTTCCTCTCTATCTTGTACTAAAATTCTGACTTTTCCTCATTTCCTTTACCTCAGTAAAATTGCACAATTATTATCTGTTAGCGCAGCATTTGTAAGTATTTTCTAAGTACTCGGACAAAAATAAACATCTCTGGATTAAGAAAAATTAAGATTAAGTTCTAAAACCCTTGTGGAGACGAGGAGACTCCGGAGAAAGAGTGATGTGGAGTAAATTTACCCTCTTGCTGTAGTTTTGACTGATTGCGTGCAAGTTTGGGGCTGAGGTGGGAGTCAAGTTCAAGAAGATAGGGCCTCACCAACATGATTTCATTCATTGTCTGGAAGCTGCGCAATACCTGCTAACTCAGTTGTGAGAGCAGATTCATCGTAGTCAAACACCAAGATGCCTTTAGCAGATAGTAAATCCATGAAGGTAAGTCGGTTCATGCCAGCTAATTCTGCTGCTTTGCCAAGGGATAGCTTTTTTTCTTGGTAAAAGGCAATTGCGGCTAAGAGTCGAATGTTTTGGGCAAGATCGTGTGCGCCCATTTTCAGGGCTGCCAGGATGTCTTGGGAGACTTCAAGGGTGATGGTTTCAGTGCTCATCAGGGTTGAAGCTTGGGTAAAGTATACCTATGGTAACCTATGGAGAATTCGGCGTATCGCCATCAAGCTCCCCAATGAGTGCGATCGCCCCTTTCACTCCCCACGAACAGCAATCGTTGTCACTTTACCCATAATTTGGCAGTGAGGTGGAACCATAAATTGGCAGTAAATGTCACTTAAAGGATAAAGTGGCAAAAATTAAAGCATAAAGTGGCATAAGCCCGGAATTGAAGACAGGAAGAAGGTTTGAGAGTTTTAAATGCATTTGCGATCGCGTGCTGATGATATCCCCATAGAGCGTTTCCAACGGAAAATAAGCATTTCAGCTTCAAAGAAGCTGCCACCTTTTGCTTTAAAAAGTGCCATCTTATCCTTTAAGTGACAGCCAAGTGGAAGCATAAAACGGCAGTAGCTGCCAAGATATGATTCAAGTGACAATCGTCCCTATTCACCATCAGATGCGATCGCCCCTCCCCTCCGCCTGCACCTGGACGATGGCCAAGGACTGATCAAAGACCATCTCATACCAAATCCGGGTTAACTACCCCCTTTTTGAAGGAAGCAGGGCCCGAAAGGGGAACAGGGAACGAGGAAAGGGAAACAGGGAGCAGGGGAAGAAAAATATAAGTTTGAAGACTTCTCAGCTAAGTGGACTCTAGAGTATTTGAAGGGAATGCAGAATAGAAGATGACCTAGTTTCACCCTTTCACCTATGTGAATCGCCCTTTCCAGACACCATTAATTCTGTCTCTAAGCTACTTTACTTTTGAGTATCAATGCCGTCACACAAGTGTCTATCTTCCTCTTTGACCTTGGGATTATGCTGCAAATAATTGCGTACCCAATCGCAACTGCGCCCCATTAAAGAGTCTAAGTCCCAGCCTGCTTCTAAATTCCAGAGTTTGATGGTGTTGTCCTCACTGCCAGAAGCCAAGGTCTTGCCGTCGGGGCTGAAACTGACGCTAAAGACCCAGTCATCATGTCCTTGGAGGGTACGTATTTCCCTTCCCGTCTCTAAATTCCAGAGTTTGATCGTCTTGTCCTTACTGCCGGTCGCCAAGGTCTTGCCATCGGGGCTGAAACTGACGCTAAAGACCCGGCCATCATGCCCCTGGAGGGTGTGGATTTCCTTTCCCGTCTCTAAATCCCAGAGTTTGATGGTCTTGTCTTCACTGCCAGAAGCCAAGGTCTTGCCATCGGGGCTTAAACTGACGCTAAAGACCCAGCCATCATGCCCTTCTAAGCGATTGTGTTCGCTTCTCTTATTAATAGCCGACTGCAAGGCACTACTGATAACCCCTGGATCTCTTGCCTTGTGTTTTTGCAGGATTTTTCCTGCCCGAATCGCTTCCACAAAAGCATCCAATTCTTTTCCTTCATTAAACAGGAACAAGGAATTGTGAGCGAGAGAATTTGCCTGATTGAGTTGCGCCTGTTTTGACTGATTCCAAGCCATCAACCCCAAACCACTGCTAATGATTACTGCCAGCAGCGAACCCCCTGCAAATCCCATCGCAATTCTAATGCGCCGCCTGCGGTTTGTTTCGGCTTGTTTGAGGCGATCGCGCAGATCGGCACTAGCCCCAATAAATGCCTTTTGCAACTCAGTCCCTGGGGGTTGTTTGTTGTTTTTGTCGGCTTCCTCTAACCAGTTTTGGGCGATCGCCAGTTCACTTCCTCGTAGCAACAAATCCTCACTGCCTTTTTCCTGCCATTCCAACGCCCGTTGTGACCATTTCGTGTGGCTTCTGACATGATCTCTATCTGTATCCAGAGTTCTCACCAATTCATTAAAATTAGCAGCAAATTCCCCCCCATGTTGATTAAAATCCAGATACTGGACACTTGCCAAAGCCGGGGGTTGTTTTTGCTTATCTTTGACTGACAGGGGGCGATGCAGTATGGTCACAAAGCGTTTATTTAATTTTTGGGCATATTCTACTTCATCGGCGCAATAGGGGGAATTCACCGACTTAGGCGAAATAATAAACAAGAAATTATCAGAACTCTCAATCCCTCGATAGATTTCCTGCTGAAAATCGGTCCCCGTGGCAATACTTTCTTGGTCAAACCAAGTGGTTTTTCCTAACTCTTGCAACCCATCATTTAACTGGCGAGCTAAATCCGAATCTGTACGGGAATAGGAAATAAAAACCTCTAAAGAAGCTTCTGACGGTTTATGGAGACTGGCAGTAATAAACTCTTCTTGTAAAGGTAAGGGAGGATAGTCTTCTCGCTGTCTCGCTACTTTCAACCAAGCTTCAAAATGTTGCAGGTTATAACCCTGTAATAAAAGACTAGGGTTGTGGTTTTGTTCTCGCCATTTCAATGCTTTGACTAAAAGAATTTTATGTTTCTCATAATATGACGAATCTTTCTTTAATTCTGCCAATAATTTATCAACACCACTCTGATATTTATGGGCATCTTCATGGCCAGTAAAGTCAATAAACTGTAATTCCCTAACCTGGGATGGAATTAACTCTAAATCCGTCTCTTCAATCAGCAAAGGAATGAGGCGCTTCTCATTGGCAAAAGCGTGGTCTAATTCTTGTTGACAGTATTCTGATTTCAGACTATCTGGGGAGATCAAATAAACAAAGTTATCCGCCCCTTCAATTCCTTGATTAATTGCTAACTGAAAGGCAGTTCCCGTTTTAATATCCGTCTTATTCGTCCAGATCGTAAAACTTTCCCGCATCAGCGTCTTACGAATTTTCTCCTTAATCCCCTCATCCTTCTCTGAGTATGATAGGAAAACCTGCGTCATTAAATTATTAGCATTCTTCGTACTTTCGCTAATAAATTCGCATTGCAAATCAGTAGGTATGCAAGGAGATTGTTCATCAAATTTTCGCCTTAACCAGGCTGAGGCTTGGTGTCTTTCTTCTCCCACTAACAAATAATTAGTTTGTTTCTGATTTCTCGACCACTCTAAAGCTTTAATTAAATATCGGGTATGCTGTTGAACGTAATCTGCATGGTTATGGATAGCCTCAACTAAACCAGCCAATGAGGCATCAAAATCATCCTCATTTTCTCGAAAATAAACCCAGTTGATTTTGCTAATCGTCGGGTGCATATTAGGCTCACTAGAATGGAGTCCCTTGGCTTGGTATTCTTGCCATTCAACCTCTGTCTTATTTGGGTTCCTTTCCTGCCAAGTTTCTCGACTAATTTGCTCAACATGAAGTAGCGGAATGATGCGCTTATTATGTTTAATTGCTAGTTCAATTTCTTTGAGACAATAGGGAGAATTTACCGAATGTGGTGCGATTATAAAAATAAAGTTATGCGCTTTTTCTATGCCATCATTGATTTGTTCTTGAAAGTCTACAGCCAGAGGAATATCCTCTTTGTCAAACCAGACATTGAATCCTTGTGCTGTTAATTTTTCATTAAGTTTTGTGGCAAAATTTTTACTATCAGCACGCCCGTAGGAGATGAAGGCATCAAAAAAATTTTTCATTTTACTCTTTCCTCATCAAATAGAATAGATCAGAAAATAAGGCGTTGTTCAATAATCAAGGGAGCCGGGTAACACTTTTGGCATTGAGTTAATCGCTAAAAGCTTTGCCACACAAAGAAATTACGCTATATCATATCATAACTACGAAGTCTGCACAACCTAAGTTTAGGAACTTAAGAAGGAAGTTAAGGATTTTTCGTCATCAATTCCCCGAAATCATTCGTCATTAGTCCTTAGTCTTCGCTAAATTTCTGCTCATTGAGCTGCTGAGCATTGGAGAGAAAGGGTATGAAAACGGCTGCGGATAGGAAAACAAGCAGCAGAGTAGATCTCACTGCCTGGAAAACTGGATTCCGACTGTTCTGCTTCTGTCTGTTTGCACTCATCTGCTGTCATTCCTTGGGATTTTTTTGCTTGACATACTCCCACCGCTAACCCTACGGGTATAGCGCTTGATTCTGAGCAGACAATTGCTTGTCCACTCCTCCACTCAGAAGATTCAATAGAATTAGGTGGGGTTAGCTATCCTTTAATTAAGCGAAGTCCCAATGAGTTGGAATATACAGAGATTATAGAGGTAGAGGGAGATGGTTAATGAGAATCTGGTGAATCTTGGAGTGAAAACCTTCCCAGTCTCCACTGAAAGCCAAACCAGAGACAGCTTTGCGATTACTTTTGCACCTTTATCCCTTGAGGAAGTCTACAGTCTGGCAGATGATCCAGCCAACGGGGCAATCGTAGTGATGAGTGGCACAGTGCGCAATCAAACTGATGGAAAACCAGTGGTATTCCTGGAGTACCAGGCTTATGAACCAATGGCTAGAGAAATATTTCGCAAGATTGCTACTGATATCCGTAAAAAGTGGTCCGATACCAATCGAGTGGTGATTCACCATCGCATCGGACGCTTGCAGATTGGCGAAATCAGTGTATTGGTGGCAGTTGGTTGTCCCCACCGACGGGAAGCTTTTGAAGCTTGCCGTTATGCTATTGATATCTTGAAACACAATGCCCCCATTTGGAAAAAAGAACATTGGACAGATGGTTCGAGTACTTGGGTTAGTATTGGGGCTTGCGAGCAAGCTGCAAAATATGATCTGTAGTGGATAGCCGATAATTGTTGAGACGAAATTTTAATGCCTAGGGAAGATAAAAGTTCACAAACACACAATAGCAAGTTTGTACAACAGCGGTGCGTGATGGTTTGCCAGCATTATTCCTGTCTGAAAAATGGTTCAGCAGAGGTGCTTACTGCCTTTAAAGCAGCCGATCTACCAGAAGATACTATGGTGGTGGGTACAGGCTGTCAGGGACAGTGCAGTTCTGGTCCTACGGTGCGGGTTGTCCCAGAAGAAACCTGGTACTGCCGGGTTCAGCTTAGTGATGTACCCTTAATTGTCGAACAACATTTAAGAGAAGGGAAACGGGTAGAAGCCAAACTCCACCCCCGTATCCATATGCGCATGAACTGCTCCAATCTGCTCCGCTGAGATTGGAGTTTCCCAATATCCCATAAAGAGCATCTCATACCAAATCCGGGTTAACTACCCCCTTTTTCCGGTAACAGGGAACAGGGAACAGGGAACAGGGAACAGGGAGCGGGGAAAGGGAAACAGGGAACAGGGGAAGAAAAAGACAGAAAATTGATAAAGGGGGTTTTAGATCCGGATTTCGTATCACCAGGTTTTGTAAGCTCTCCACTTCGCGGCTCAGGGCTTTCTCATACTTTCCTTGGGGGTCTGTTGCAGCTCTCATATCTCTGTTAAACCAGATTTTGGAGCAGATGACAAGCCTACACGACCTTTATTTTTCTTGGGAACAGCTTCCAGCGGTTATTGAGAGGTTACGTCTAGATGATAATGTAGACAGCCGCGCTTTCCTTCCCTACCCTACTTTGTAGAGGGTAGGGACTGACGCGCAATGGTTCACTTTATTCGCGCAAGACATAGCCGACACTCCGCACGGTTTGAATCAGGCGCTTTTCTTGGTTTGCTTCTAACTTCAGTCGCAAGTAGCGGATATAGACTTCGATAATATTCGAGTCACCCATAAAATCGTAACCCCAAACCCTTTCTAAGATTTGGTCGCGGGTGAGAACTTGCCGAGGATGGGAGATTAAATATTCGAGTAAATCAAACTCTTTGGCGGTGAGTTCGATTAGGCGGTTGCCTCGATAAACTTCACGGGTACTCCGATTTAACCGCAAGTCGGCAAATTGCAGGAGATCGGTTTCTTCTTCCTGGGTGCGCCGCAGGTTCGCCCGAATTCTGGCAAGTAATTCTTCAATGCTAAATGGCTTAATGATATAATCATCGGCACCAGCATCTAAACCAGCAACGCGATCGCTCACTTCATCTTTAGCCGTTAACAAAATAATCGGCACTTTGTCGCCAGTGAGGCGCAAACGCCTGCAAATTTCTGGTCCTGATATTCCCGGTAACATCCAATCAAGCAGGATTAAATCGGGATGAGATTCTCTGGCTGCCGTTAAACCCGACAATCCATCAGTAGCAATAGTGACCTGATAACCTTCGTATTTTAGTTCCAACTCAATGAATTGAGCTAGTTTGGCTTCGTCTTCTACAACTAGGATTTTCGACATAATATCGATATTAGTTACTAAAAACTAATGACTAATGAATTTGCTTAGGGAGTCGAGGCGAATGGGAGCGAATTGGCCCGAGAATTCGATTGAGTTGACGCAACTGTTCCGCTGTACCCATGCAAATCAGTGAATCTCCAGCTATTAAGCGAGTTTCTCCCGTCGGTCCACCAATAAGAGTACCATCGAGACGACGAATAGCCAGCACTAATGCTCCCGATTGCGATCGCAACCGTGCTTCCCTCAAGGTTTGCCCCACACAAGGACAAATTTGTGAGTTGAGCAGAAATTCCTCCAGATAAAAAGACCCCTCAGTACCCGTGAGAATCCCATCCACAAAATCCATCACTTGTGGTCTTAGTGCTGCCGCTGCTAGCCGCCTACCGCCAGTGATGTAGGGGGAAACCACCGCATCTGCTCCTGCTCGTTGTAGTTTTTGTACCGCTTCCTCTGTGCTGGCACGAGCGATCGCCCGAATTCTCGGATTCAAAGTCTTTGCCGATAGCAAGGTGTAGAGATTTTCCGCATCAGAACGCAGTGCTGCTACCAAACAAACCGCTTTCTCAATCTTCGCCCTTAGGAGTGACTCATCTAAGGTAGCATCACCCTGTATCACAATGTAACCTAGCTGTTTGGCTGCCTCTACTTGTTCAGGTTGAGAATCGACGATCGCAAAGGGAATGCCTTCCGCTTCAAACTCCAGGGCAACCTGACGCCCCATGCGCCCAAACCCGCAGACGATGTAATGTTTTGCTAAAGTCTCTATCAAGTGCCTCTCCTGACTCAGTCGAATTCCTTCTTGAAAATAGCCTTGAATGAGAGCCTCTGTAAACCGATTGACGATGTAACCGATGGTAATCAGACCCATTAAAATTAAACAGATGGTAAAGAGGCGCGATCGCTCATCCAGGGGATGAACTTCTGAAAATCCCACTGTAGACAAAGTAATCATGGTCATGTAGGCTGCCTCTGTCCACGACCATTTTTCAATCAGCCAGTACCAGAAAGTGCCAATGAGGAAAACACCAGCCAGAGCACCAGCACTAGCCAATAGCTGTTGTCGAAGCCGTCGATATTCTTGCTCAAACTTGTACACAGTGGTTTTGCCTTATCAAAAAATCTCCGGATGGTTTTCGCTAAATTAAGATCAACTATTGTTTAAATCTGATCTAACAGAACTTTCACTAAAATTCTGATTAATATTCCTGATAGATAGAAATCAACCTTTACTAGGAGTCAATTGTGAGTCCAGAAACCCTTCTTGAAAATACCTCTGTTGTCCCTGCATCAGCACCCCCGTTTGACCAAGATGGCTTTAATGCCAGTGTCATGAAGACTTATGAGCGTTTTCCCATCGCCCTAGAAAGGGGAGAGGGTTGTCGCGTTTGGGACACAGAGGGACGCGAATATCTTGACTTCGTTGCCGGGATCGCTACTTGTACTTTAGGTCACGCTCACCCTGGCTTGATTGAAACTGTAACGCAGCAAATTAAGAAGCTGCACCATGTGTCTAATCTGTATTACATCCCAGAACAAGGAGAGCTAGCAAAGTGGATTGTGGAGCATTCCTGCGCCCAGCGGGTATTCTTCTGTAACTCCGGTGCCGAGGCGAATGAAGCAGCGATTAAACTGGCTCGCAAGTATGCCCATAAGGTATTAGAGCTTGAGCAGCCAGTGATTTTAACTGCCAATGATAGCTTTCACGGGCGGACCTTAGCAACTATCACTGCCACGGGACAGCCGAAGTATCAAAAGGACTTCGAGCCATTGGTGCCTGGATTTGAGTATGTCCCTTACAACGATATCCTAGCTATTGATAATGCGATCGCCGATATTGATGAGGGTAATCGCCGCGTGGGGGCAATTATGCTCGAACCTTTACAAGGAGAAGGCGGTATCCGTCCCGGAGAACGCGAGTATTTCTTGCATCTGCGGCAAGTCTGTGACGAAACTGGCATTCTGCTGATTTTCGACGAAGTGCAAGTGGGTATGGGGCGCACTGGCAAGTTCTGGGGTTATGAGAATCTGGGAGTTGAACCGGATATCTTTACCAGTGCTAAAGGCTTAGCGGGTGGTATTCCCATTGGAGCGATGATGTGTAAGAAATCCTGCGATGTCTTTGAGCCAGGAAACCACGCTAGTACCTTTGGGGGCAATCCTTTTGCTTGTGCTGCTGCTCTGACTGTTGCTCAGACTTTAGAACGGGAAAATATTTTACAAAATGTGCAGGCAAGGGGCGAGCAACTGCGGGCAAAATTGAGAGCGATCGCCCAGAAATATCCCCATCTGTTTACTGAGGTGCGCGGCTGGGGTTTGATTAACGGTATGGAATTGAAAGCTGATATCGAACTAACTTCAATTGATATCGTTAAAGCGGCAATGGCAGAAGGCTTGCTGCTTGCTCCCGCAGGCTCCAAGGTACTGCGTTTTGTCCCGCCACTGATTGTATCATCCTCAGAAGTAGACCAAGGGGTGGAAATCCTGGAACAGGTTATTGAAGCGGTGAACGCTTGATAGATTCTAATCCGGTACAAGCCTCTCCTTATTAAGGAGAAATGCAATTGGTCGAGGTTGGAATCCTCTTCCAATTGCCCGCCTCCTGCCTTTTTCAAGCGGATGACGCGGATTATCACGGATTTTGCTCGCCAACACTTGGCGAGGATTTTATTACATATCACCTCTTTTTTGTCAACCCTTATTTCTTTCCCTACTCTAGAAAAGAGTAGGGAAAGAAACAGGCGATCGCCTGTTGGGGTAGCGATTTAGTCTAAACTCCAGTCAAAATCAGAGACTAAAAATTCGAGGAAAGATTTAAGGCGATCGCCATCTTAAATCATCAGCGATCTTCCAATAAATCTTGGAAATCCTTGGTGGTTGACGATCGGCCATAAACATCAAGAGTTTTGTTTATTATTCAACCAATCTCGCACATCTGCTAAAGTTGAAAAATCAAGTAAAGCTTCTCCTAATTCCTCAAGGCTATCGATATCTAAGGCTCGAATCTGAGCTTCTAAGTCGGCATCAATTCCACTCAACTTGCGTTTGAGTTGACGCAGGATTAAATC
>JBFRWF010000351.1:0-6020 GCA_051439465.1 Xenococcaceae cyanobacterium
GACAAGGCAACAGGCAACAGTGCGCCCAGCGTCGACGCTGTCGGCTGGGCGCAACAGGCAACAGCAAGGGATTGAAGCTCTTTACACTTCTTAACATAGTGTTGTTTATTTATGTCCGACTACTTAGCTTCTACTTGTATGACCACGCTACTCACTCGCACCATGTTTGTGGCGGTGATGAATGTCTGGCCAATGGGGGTGAATATGCGTAACGGGTGTGTGCTCGTGCAAGTGCGTATGCCGTGTCCAAGCTGGAAGGCCGGGATGCACGTGTGTGTGGTGTCCATCGTCATGCCTGTGAACGTGGGTGTGTGTGAGGGCTTCGTGCGTGTGTGAGTGCGCATGGCTCTCTGCAAGCAGAAGGGCGACGGCTATACCAAATAGCAAGGCTGCCACGAAGTGGAGGACTTCCACGCTTTCGCCGAGCAGTGCAACGGACAACACCACTCCAAAGAAGGGAGCACTGGAGAAAATGATCTGAGCACGAGTTGCACCGATGCCTTGAGCCGCAGCGACATACAGTACAATGCTAGCACCATATGACCAGATACCCACACCCAGAGCGACGACAACTGCCCAAGGACTCACGCTGATGGGTGCCATTGAAGCTCCAAGAGTCAAGTTGACACTTCCCGCAACCAGACCTTTCCAGAAGGTGGTTTGGCTTGGGGATATGCTATCTATCAGCGCAGTAAGGTGGTTGTCAAGCCCCCAGCAGGCACAGGCCAAAAGCACTAAACCACCAGCATGGAGACCCGCTGGGCCAGTCTCCCAGGAGAGTAGGGTTGCCGCAGCAAGAGCCGCTACGGTTCCTAGCCACCCACTCGGGCCAAGATGATCGCGAAAGAGGAGGAAGCCGAAAAGCGCAGTAGCAGCCAGTTCCAGGTTGAGCCACAGGGAGACCGAGGCGGCAGATGCAAGGCGTAGGCTGGACAACAGCAGCACTGGCCCTAAGACTCCCCCGGTGAGAACTGCTCCGAGCAAGCGGCGGCGATTCTGCCGATCCATGTGCCATGGCATGGGGAAACCGTTGCGCCGCCAAGCAAAAGGTGCCACCCCGACTGCCGCCCCGAGGTAAAGAAGTCCGGCAAGCTGAAATGGCGTCAGGTCGGTTAGCAGCCATTTACTCGCCGGTGTCGCGGCACCAAAGAGCGCTGCGGCTAGAAATGCTAGTATCACTGGATACTTCGACAAGGTATCCCTCCATTTACACCTTCAGCGTACTTACCTTGTTTGTAAAGCTGAATTACTTGTTGGTTAAGCTGTTCTGCTTCTGCTAATTCTGGGTCATCTGCTATGCTAGTTTGAGCAACTGAGTTTGGAGGATTGTGATGTCCGAAAGCTACTACAGGTAGCCCAAGTTGAACTTCAATAATACCACAGATAGCTAATTTTGAGCGCTCGCTTTCAATTGCTAAAATCTTTCAACCAGTAAAGACCAGAAAGTTTTACCAGGGAAGCTACCACTGCCCCAGCCACTACCCGAACCATAAATCGGCTCGAAGGTGACAATTAACGAACAGAGCAAAACCAACACCAGGAGTACGGCTCTCACCCAAACTTGAGAAAAGTAGCAAATCCAGATACTCAAAAGCCTAGCCAGAACATATAATAACCAACTATAAAATGCAGCATTGAGCAACAGCACCAGTCCCAGTGGAGGTGCTTTCATCAGTAAGATTAGTCCCCAGATTGCTGTCCAACTGGTGGGAATAACGAGAATGAGGATAAACGCAAACATATAGGTGGGCAGCCATAAATTAAAACCAATCCACAGCGTCAACCAGATCGTTTTTTGAGTTAAATGTAAACGTTTCAGACATACAAACCTCATCAAACTCAATACTCCACAATTAGCCTCAGTTCAGCTGAACTGAGAAACCCCTATATTCTCAGAGTTAGCACCCCGACAACAGCGACTCAATTAAAAGGAAGCAGGGACCAGGGAACAGGGAACAGGGAACAGGGAATAGGGAACGGAGAACGGGGAGGGGGGAGCAGGAGAAGCAGGGGAAGCAGGGGGAGCAGGGGGAGCAGGGGAAGAAAAAGACAACAAATTGATAAAGGGGGTTTTATCTCCGAATTCAGTATCAAGCCTCCTCGTCAGGTTTGACATCAGCGATGGCTTCGCCGAGCCGGGGCTCATAGGCCACTTTCTTCTCACCCTGACGTTCTCTCCACCAGGCTAGCAGTGTACTGGCAAAGAAAATACTTGAATAAGCACCTAGACTAAAGCCAATAATCAATGCTAGGGCAAAATATTTCAGGGTTTCTCCCCCAAACAGAAAAATTGCCAACAGCGGTAGTAAGGTAGTTAAGGTTGTATTAATCGACCGCGTCAAAGTTTGATTAACCGCATCATCAACAATCTCATTCATAGATCGATTGGGATGCTGGGCGATGGTTTCCCGAATGCGATCGTAAATCACCACAGTATCATTCACCGAGAAACCAATAATCGTCAACAGAGCCACTAGAAACAAGCTATCGACTTCGACTTGAGCGACTAAACCCAAAATGGCAAAAACGCCAGTAGTAATCAAAGCATCATGGAACAAAGCAAAGATGGCAAACAGGGCATAATCAAACTGGAAGCGGAAGCTCAGATAGACGACAATGCCAAAAAAGGAGACAATCAGCGCCATTAAGCCAGAGACAAACAGTTCCCGACCAATGGTCGGACCAACCGAATCGATCTGAATGGTTTGGGGGTCAAAGCTGCCAATTTTTTCACTTAAGGCTTCTTGCAACTGAGTTCGTTGCTCAACATCTAAATTCTTGGTACGAATCGAAAGAGTCTGCTTCTGATCGCCAACTACCTGAATGCTGCTATTACTCAGATCCCGATCTGCCAAGACTTGACGAACTTGAACAATATCAATGGGTTGGTCGCAGTTACCCTCTACCGAGCAATCCAGTTGCAGTTGCAAGCGAGTACCACCAATAAAGTCCAGACTAGGGCGCAGGGGAGCCTCGAAACTGGCAAAGGAAATCGCCATAGCAATCACACTGGCTACAATAGCAGTGGCAGAAATGCTCCACCAAAGACTTTGCCGTTTGATGACACTGAATTTCATCCTTTTCCTCCCCCTCAAATTGTTCATTGTCGTCAAGTTTTTTGTAAATTGGGACAAAATAGTTCCGGTTTTTGGCGCACTCCCGGTAATCCCAATACAGTTAGCAGCAAAAGAGTGCGACTACAAGTCAGAGCAGTAAACATACTGACAACCACCCCGATCGCCAGAGTGAGAGCAAAACCTTTTACCAAACCCGAACCCAGCCAAAACAGTGCCCCGCAAGCAATCAACGTTGTGACATTACTATCCAAAATACTAGAGAAGGCTCGATAAAAACCAGATTCAACAGCTCGATACAGAGTGCGGCCAGCTCGTAATTCTTCTCTGGTACGCTCGAAAATTAACACGTTAGCATCCACTGCCATCCCGATACTGAGGATAAAACCAGCAATTCCCGGCAGGGTTAAAGCAACTCCCACCACAGAAAAACAGGCGAGTGTTAGCAGGGTATAAATTACCAAAGCCACATCGGCAATCAAACCCGGTAGCCGATAGTAGACCGCCACGAAGATTAACACTAACACCAAGCCAGCGCTTGCCGCGTAAATACTGCGCCTAATACTATCTTGCCCCAGAGTAGCCCCGACGGTGCGGTTTTCCACCACTTCCACCGGAAAAGGTAAGGAACCACCCCGAATCTGCACAGCCAGCTCATTCGCACTCTCAGCATTAAAGTTGCCTGTAATCACCGCCCTACCACCAGTAATGCCATTTGTCGCAAATTGTGCTCCCACTGTCGGAGCGCTAATTAGATCATCATCTAGAAAGATGCCAAGGGTGCGACCTGTTCCTGCCAAGTTTTTGGTCAGTTCGGCAAACTTTTGCCCTCCCTCATCATCAAAACGGATCGCCACTTCCCAACTATTCCCAGCCTGGGTAGGTTGAGGGCGAGCATCTTGAAGATTTTTGCCAGTCAAACCCACAGATTCAAAAAGTTTGGCGATCGCTTCATTGGAGCGCTTCAGAGATTCGGTCAGTTCCGCGATTTTCTCAGCATTCTCCTGGCCATTTCCACCCTGTCTCAGCCGCTCCAACTCCAATTTTAATTGCCTTTGTACCTGGGATTCAGCAATAAATAGACCCTCTGAACCCTGAATCTGCTTGCGAAACTCTAGCTGAGCAGTTCCTCCCAAAACTCGTTCTGCTTGCTGGGAATCTGTCACCCCTGAAAGCTGCACTAGGATCCTATCGCGCCCCACCGTTTGCACTACTGGTTCTGAGACACCCAGAGCATTGACCCGATTTTCGAGCACTACTTTGACTGCTGTCAGGTCATCGGGTGTAATAGAATTTACCTCTTCTGTGGGTTTGACCTGAATTGTGAGTTGCGCCCCTCCCTTGAGGTCTAATCCTAGCCGAAGTGGAATCCGCCACAATATTGTGAGAGAACCAACCACCAGCAACAAAATCAGGACAATTAACAAACGCTGTTTTTGCATTACTTCGACCCGCTGCGACAAATGATATGATAATCCTTTTTTGCCTAATCAGGGTTAGGGTATTGAACCAATTGGTAGTCGGTCGCACAAAATCCCCAATCCCCAATCCCCAATCCTCAAACTTGCAATGCCATCATCTTTTGCACCGCCTCGACAATTTGGTGTGGTTGCACAATGGTCAGTCTTTCTAGAGTGCCATTGTAAGGCGTAGGAATATCTTGAGAAGACAACCGCAGTACAGGCGCGTCTAACTCATCAAACAGTTGCTCATTAATCAAAGCCGTTAATTCTGCGCCAATACCACCAGTCTTCATGCATTCTTCTACGATAATGACCCGATGGGTTTTGCGGATCGAATCACCGATGGTTTTCAGATCGAAAGGCTTGAGAGAGATCAGGTCAATTATCTCTGGATCGTACCCCTTTTTTTCCAACTGCTTCAAGGCTTGCAGGCAATGGTGGCGCATCCGGGAGTAGGTTAAAATCGTCACATCCTTACCGCGTCGCACAATGTCCGCCTTATCCAGAGATACTAAGTATTCTCCTTCTGGCAGGTTTTCCTTCAAGTTATAGAGTAAGACGTGTTCAAAAAATAGCACTGGATTATCATCTCGAATAGCAGATTTGAGTAATCCCTTGCCATTGTAAGGGGTAGAACAGGCAACGATTTTTAGACCCGGAACCGCATGAAAGTAAGCTTCTAGTCTCTGGGAGTGTTCCGCACCCAACTGTCGCCCCACACCACCGGGTCCCCGAATCACCATCGGGATTTTGAAATTCCCGCCAGAAGTATAGCGCAACATCCCCGCATTATTAGCAATTTGGTTGAAAGCGAGGAGCAAAAAGCCCATATTCATGCCTTCGATAATCGGTCGCAATCCTGTCATTGCGGCACCGACAGCTATTCCCGTAAAGCTATTTTCAGCAATGGGGGTATCGAGAACCCGCAGATCGCCATATTTCTTGTAGAGGTCTTTAGTAACTTTGTAAGAACCACCGTAGTGACCAACATCTTCACCGAGAACAAATACCCTGTCGTCGCGAGCCATTTCTTCATCAACGGCTTGACGCAGAGCGTTGAAGAAAAGAGTTTCAGCCATTTCCTCACCAGTTGCAGTAACTGCTATCCTATCATTAGTTAAACTGTTTCACAGTGACTGGTAACTGGAAAGAATTTATGGCATGGTTCAAATCAAGGTAACACTGTTTTGAGGCGATGGGATAAGCCGGTTTTGTTGGGGCACTGCACCTCTGATGAGACTTGGCGATCGCCTGTCATTTCGCCTTTCCCTTGGATTACGCCATCGCCTCCTGATGCAGATGGGATTTCCGCCATGGTTTAAATCAAGGTAACTAAATTGTAGGTGGGCATTGCCCAGAATTCTTTTTGTGTGTGAGTTACAAGTTTTTGGTCCCCAATGCCCACCCTACGATTATGGCATGGTTCAAATCAAGGTAACACTCCAGTTCTCTCTTGCTTATGTTACCCAAAATCGCCTGTTTT
>JBFRWF010000352.1:0-10245 GCA_051439465.1 Xenococcaceae cyanobacterium
CTCCCAATCGGGGCGTGCCAATTCCTGCCATCTGTAGTAGGTGCTTTTCATCCATGGCTCTTAGATTACCATATTTCGTTCCCCACAGTTAATTTTCTTGGAGATCCTCATTGTACTATTCCCGATCACCTGACTTACCCTACCCGAGAGCCTATTTCCCATCGCCCCCCTGAACGGTTACCCCAAATTTGCCAAGTCGTGATTAAACCCAATGAAAATACTTAAGGGTTTGAGGTTTTACCAAGACGTTGGGTTGTGGAACGTACTTTTGGTTGGTTTGGGCGTTATCGCAGTTTAAGTAAGGATTATGAGTATTTGACATCTACCAGTGAAACCATGCTGTATATTGCCATGATTAATCTCATGCTAAGACGCTTAACTCGGAATTCTTCAAGCCAGGTTTCTGCCTAATTTTGATTTTTCAAACATTCCCTCTCATCCCAACTTGTGTCAGGAGGAAACATAGTCATGAATGTTAATCCAGCTGAGCAGAAGTTGTTAGAAAATTTTCAAAGCAAACGTTGGTCTATCGCTGCGGCAGCCATTGTCATTCAGTTATGCTTGGGAACAGTCTATGCCTGGAGCGTCTTCAAAAACGACCTAGTCACCAATCACGGGTGGGATGAAGTGAAAACTTCTACCACGTTCATGATCTGTATCGGCGTGATTGGACTGGCAGCCGCCTTTGGCGGAATCCTAGTCGATCGAAAAGGCCCCAAGTTAGTCGCCACATTAGGCGGACTCCTGTTCGGCTTAGGAACCATTATTGGGGGAATTGGCGTCCAGATGGAGAACATTCTCATTCTCTATCTGGGCTATGGACTGCTGGGAGGTTTGGGCAACGGTTTAGGTTACGTCACGCCGATTGCCACTCTCATTCGCTGGTTCCCCGATAAAAGGGGTTTAGTTACTGGTTTAGCGGTCATGGGATTCGGTGTCGGTGCCTTTTTTATGGGCAAGATCGCTCCGGGTAATATTGCCGCCTGGGGAGTACCTACTACTCTTTATGTCTGGGGTGCGATCTTTTTGGTTCTAGTCGTTGGCGCAGCAATGTTTTTTGAGAATCCTCCTTACTATAAGCTGCCAGTCAAATCGAATTCACAAGCTGACGCTACTCCTGATGATAACCCCTTTACCTTTGGAGAAGCCATCCATACTCGCCAGTGGTGGTTGGAATGGACAATGCTGTTCTTAAATGTGACGGCTGGGATTGGGTTAATCTCCCAGCTTTCTCCCATTGGCAAAGAACTTTTTCGTCCCTTAGCTGATAGTGGTTTATCCTCAGAACAACTCATTATAGCTATTGACGCTGCCGGCGGATTAGTGGTTGCCATTGTTTCCATTTTTAATGGTCTAGGAAGACTTTTCTGGGCATGGCTCTCCGATGGAATTGGTAGAAAAGCAGTTTTCTCCACTATGTTTCTCTCTCAAGCTGTCCTCTACCTAATAGTGCCTCACATCCCTAACTATTACTTATTCATGGTTGTTGCCTGTTATCTCCTAGCCTGTTATGGGGGAGGCTTTGCCACGATGCCTGCCTTTGCAGCCGATTCTTTTGGTTCCGAAAACATTGGCAGAATTTATGGCACGATGTTGACGGCTTGGGCAGTCGCTGGAGTTGCTGGTCCCTTCATCTTTGCTTATATCAAGGAAGTAACTGGCAGTTTCGTTTGGGCACTGTATGTCGCTGCTGGTCTATTGGTCGTCGGATTTATCCTGTCTAGGCAATATAAGAAACCAAAACATAAAGCATTGGTTCATCTCAAGCATTAATAATTGCCTTCACTTGCCGATAGGTTACAGCGATAACATTGCCTGAAACTGATTTTTAAAATGTGAATTGTAAATTGTAAATTGTGACTATTTTAAGGTCATGGAAACTCTGAGACACTACTGGGAAACTCATAACGGCGAGGCTTTGCCACTCTTGCAAATCCACGATATTCTCCGGTCCAAAAGCGCTCCCTTAGACCCTTGCGATGTCAAAAATATAGCTGAGGAAGTAGGACTTCCCGAAGCAACGGTCAGAAGCGTCATTTCCTATTATGCTGACTTGCATGGGAAAAAAGCGGAAATAAGAATTTGCCAGGGAACATCCTGTATGCTGGCAGGAGCTAGTCAGTTGCGAACCAATTTAGAAAAGAACTACACCTGTGAAGGAGTTTATTGCTTGAGGTATTGCGATCGCTCACCGGCTTTCTTAACTGCCCAAGGAGAGATTATTTGCGGGAAGGCAGCCCAAGCCATGGACTCACCCATTGGCTCTCCAGAAACTCCCCCTTTATCAGTACGCTGTCTGGTTCCCCAAGCAATTGTCACCCGTCGCCTCAGCCAAGATTACTCCTCACTGGAAAAAGCAAGAGCTGCGGGGGCTTACTCCGCTCTAGATAAAGCTCTACACAGTTCTCCGGAAGAGGTAATTTCAGCCGTAGAACGTTCGGGGGAAAGGGGGCGCGGAGGTGCGAGTTTCCCCACCGGAAAAAAATGGCGTTCCTGCGCTCAAGCTAAAGGAACTCCCCGCTATGTTATTGCCAATGGGGATGAAGGCGATCCAGGTTCGTTTATCGACCGTCTGTTGATGGAGAACGATCCCCATGGCGTAATTGAGGGGATGATTCTCTGTGGTTATGCTGTTGGTGCTAGTCAGGGAATCATTTTCATTCGCTCCGAATATCCTACGGCGATGACACGGATGGGAGAGGCTATTCTAGAAGCTCGGAGAGCTGGCTTCCTCGGGAAGCATATTCTCCAGAGCAATTTTGAGTTTGAAATTTCCGTTTTCCCAGCTATGGGTAGCTACGTCTGTGGTGAAGCAACTGCGATGATTAACTCCATTGAAGGACTGAGGGGAGAGGTTCGAGTGCGTCCCCCTCGCATGACGGAGGAAGGACTTTACGGCAAACCCACAGTGGTTAATAACGTGGAAACTCTCATTAATATACCAGTCATTATCAAAAGGGGACCGGAAGCTTATGCTGCCTTGGGGACAAAATATAGTTCTGGCACAAAAGCCATATGTTTGAATCATGGGTTTGCTCGCCCTGGTGTGGTAGAAGTCGAGTTTGGTACGTCTCTGGGGGATGTGATTGCAGAAGCGGGAGGTAGTGTCGATGGCAAGCCCTTAGATGCAGTGCTCTTAGGTGGACCAATGGGGAGTCTTTTAGTTCCTCAACAGTGGGATGTCCCAATCTGCTACGGCGCTATGAAAGAACGAGGGATTGAGTTAGGGCATGGTGGATTAGTCGCCCTTCCCCAAGGAACAGATTTTCGCGCCTTATTAGAACACTGGCTTCAGTTTATGAAGGATGAATCCTGTGGCAAATGCGTCCCCTGTCGTCTTGGTTCTCAAAAAGCTTGGAATTTAGTCAAAAATGCTCACACCAAAACTAACTTCAAGGCTGAGCTGGAACGGCTGTTTGAAGTAATGGAAGAAGCCAGTTTCTGTGCTTTTGGCCAGTATATGCCCGGTCCGATGCGCCAAATGATTGAGCATTTCAGTGATCGCATCTTTAAGTAAGGAGAACAGACGTGAATTCCAACCAAGCTAAAATTAACGGACAGATAGTCGATGTTAAAGAGGGGGAAACCATCCTCCAAGCAGCCAAACGGCTGGGGATTGAAATTCCGACCCTCTGTTACGGGGAAGGGCTGTACCCAGAAGGAGGGTGTCGGATGTGTTTAGTGCAAACCAAACAGAAAAATCGCCCCCTTGCCGCTTGTTACACATCTATCAGTCCGGGCATGGAAATCGAAACCCACACCCCCAAGTTAGAAGCACTGCGGCGGGACATTCTCTCCCTCTACCTCGATGTGGGCGAGCAACCAGTTTTTCAGGGGAATGGACAGGAGACCAAGTTTACTTGCCTGTTGAAAGATTACGGACTGGAAGTTCCCCACAACGGTCACTCTGTTAAACTCGACGACAGCCATCCCTACCTGCGCTTTAATCCGGATAGCTGTATTACCTGCCGCCTGTGCTTGAATACCTGCGAGCAAATCCAAGGGCAGTTCGTTTACGGCATCGGTAATCGCGGTCCAGATACCCACTTGCTGTTCGGTGCTGGAGAGCGCTTTGTTGATAGTCCTTGTGTTGCTTGCGGTGCTTGTGTCGATCAATGTCCCACCGGCGCAATTACCGATCGCGATCGCCTCGATCTCACCCCCGCTGATACCGTAACTCAAACCGTATGCGGTTACTGTGGCGTTGGCTGTCGGTTGGAAGTCGAAGCCGCTCAAGGAAAGGTGCTGCGAATTAACTCAGTACAAGATGCCGAGGTCAATCGAGGACACCTCTGTGTTAAAGGACGCCATGCTCACCCTTACCACCATTCTGGCGATCGCCTTACTCAACCCCTGAAGTGGGTAGAAAAAGAGTTTCAACCCATATCTTGGGATGAAGCTATAGATTTAATTGCTCAACAACTTCTAAAAATCAAGGAAGATTATGGTTCTGATGCCCTAGGTGCTTTTACCTCCTCCCGTTCTACTAACGAAGCGGCTTATCTGCTGCAAAAACTGTTCCGTAGCTCGATCAAAACTAATAATGTTGATTGCTGTGCCCGGGTGTGCCACTCTTCTACAGCTTTAGGACTGCGTACAGTTACTGGTGCTGGTGCAGCTTCTGCATCCTATGTAGATATTGAGAAAGCTAATTGCATTGTCATCGCCGGAGCCAATCCTACCGAAGCCCATCCAGTCGTTGGGGCAAGGATCAAGCAAGCAGTGCTAAATGGTGCGCGTCTTGTGGTCATCGATCCGCGCCGTATTGAATTGGCAGAATACACAGACCTACACCTACAGCTTCTCCCTGGCACCAACGTTCCCCTATTTAACGCCTTGGCCAAAGTCTTAATTGAAGAAGACCTAATCGACCATGATTATCTCAACGAGCGGGTCGAAGGCTATGAAGAATTCCGCACCTTTGTCAATAACCTCTCTCTCGATGAAATCGCCAGCATTACCACGGTTGAAACCAACCTAATCCGTGAAGCTGCCCGTTTAATCGGCAGTTATGGTCAAACCCTGTTTGTGCATGGTCTTGGCTTATCTGAATTAACCCAAGGGACGGCTTCGGTAATGACCCTGTGTAACCTGGGAATGCTCACCGGAAGCATTGGACGCCAAGGTGCGGGAATGTTGCCCTTGCGAGGACAAAATAACGTCCAGGGCAATGCAGATATGGGCGGTATGCCTAACCTGATTACCGGATATCAGCCCTTAAATAATCCTGAATTACGTCAGCGTTTGGAGACACTCTGGGGAGGAGTGCCGCCAGAAGAACCAGGATTAACCATTCCTGAAATGATTGATGCGGCTGCACGGGGTGACATCCATGCCCTCTGGATACAGGGAGAAGATGTGGTTCAGAGCGATCCCAATGAAACCCATGTCAGGGAGGCGCTCTCGAATCTAGATTTCTTAGTGGTTCAGGAGTTATTCTTCTCTGAAACTTGCCACTATGCCCATATCATTTTACCTGCCGCCGCCGCTTTAGAACAGGAGGGAACTTTTACCAATGGTGAACGACGCATTCAACACGTCCGACCTGCCGTCCCCTCACCAGGAGAAGCACGACCTGATTGGGAAGCCATTCGTGATGTTGCCGTGAAAATGGGCGCTAATTGGAATTATCAGAATCCTGGAGAGGTAATGGACGAAATTGCTCAAGTTGCACCTCATTTCTTCGGTGGCGTGAGCTATGATCGTCTTGAAGGTGATGGCTTACAGTGGCCCTGTCCTTCTCCCGACCATTCTGGTACGGTAACGGTACACGCCGAGCGCTTTATCCGAGGAAAAGGACAACTGGTGACTATCGACTACGCACCCAGTCCAGAACATGGGGTAGAAGGATTTCCCTTCCTCTTGATTACCGGACGGCTGCTGGAACATTACAATGTCGGTACTATGACCCGCCGCACGCTCAACCAAGCATTAGTTTCTGAAGATGTCCTCGAAATTCATCCAGCAGATGCCAGTCTGTCAAACATTGCCGATGGAGAGCTGGTCAATCTGGAAAGTCGTTGGGGAAGTACCACAGTCAAAGCGAAGCATTCACGGCGGATCGCTCCTAGTACCTTGTTTATCTCCTTCCACTATCCAGAAACTCATGCTAACCGCGTCACTGGTCCCCACTTAGATCCCCAGTCTAAGTGTCCTCAGTATAAAGCGGTTGCTGTCCGCCTCCAGCCTACTCAATCTTAGTAAGCTACTCCGATTAAATCTAAGAGATGATTAAGTTTGGTTGGAAAAATTGTGAGTTTATGTAGCGATCAGTTCTGCTGATCGCTAGGAGGAAAAAATATGTTTCAAGATGTTATTTTATTCCCCCATCATATCGCAGGCGCTACGAAATGCGTCTTAAGACCATTTCGTAGCATCCGTTTAGAATCCCTCGTCTTTCAAGCGGGGGAGATGTCAACGCGTCGGTTCCCTAGAGCATCGATTCAGTAATACATTTTCGGCTGGGGAGGGCACGGCGTTTTGGGACTTTTGGCTTTCTGACAAAGTTTTTTGATGCCGTGCCCCTACATTTATCTACCATTTATCACAGATATCCTGATTACTGAATCGGTGTTCTAGCAAGGCTAAATATCTTGTTATTAGACAAAACTCAGCGATCGCCAGAGGTGGAGATTCCCAATTACAATGCAAGAGTGCGTTTAGAAAAAACTGAAGAAGGAATTTAATTTTGCCTAATTAAACTGATGACAAAGCCTCTTGGAAGTAAAAAGAAAGTTAAAATCTGGGCAGTCAAAAATAACATAGTGCGTTCTTTTTCAGATGCTATTGCTACAGAAGAACCATTAGAAATCCGTCTCGTCAATCCCAAGCAGACTATTGCCATAACGATGCGTACACCTGGGGCTGATTTTGACTTAGTAGCCGGATTTCTTTACAGCGAGGGTGTAATTAGTCAGCGAGAGGATATTAGGCAAATCAGCTACTGTGTCGCTCCTAAAGTAGACGGGGAAGAGCGATATAACATCGTTAATATAAAACTGAGGGAAGGATTAGACCCCAATCTACCTTCTCTAGAAAGGCACTTCTTTACGACTAGCGCCTGTGGGGTTTGTGGCAAAACTAGTATAGATGCTTTAAAAATACGCGGTTGTAAAGTAATTCCGCAGGATGATTCACTCAATTCAGAAGTTCTTTACAGCTTAGCTGAGCGCTTGAGATCTGCACAAAAAATTTTTGCGTCTACGGGAAGCCTACATGCAGCAGCACTCTTCGATTTTCAAGGGCAATTATTGAAACTACGAGAAGATATCGGCAGGCATAATGCCCTGGATAAACTCATAGGCTCAGCTTTCTTGGCCGATGAAATTCCGTTGACTAATCGTATTGTTATGGTAAGTGGGCGGTCTAGTTTTGAAATTTTGCAAAAGTGTATTATGGCTAAAGTTCCGATAGTCTGTGCCGTTTCTGCCCCCAGTAGTTTAGCCGTCTCCTTAGCGGAGGAATTTGGGGTCACTTTAGTAGGATTTTTACGAGACAAAAGATTTAATGTCTACACTGGCTGGGAGCGAATCTCTTTAAATCAAGATGAATTTTCAATGTAAATGAATGAGTTTGCGCTCTGATTTAAAAACGTCCTTGTGAGCTGAAGCGATCGCACCCAGTGAAAATCCAGTTAAAAACTCAGCCAAAAAGCACGGTCTCTGACCGTGTAAAGTATACTTGAAGAGCGTCGCATCCATAAAAGAAAAATGAAGTTTATTAATGAGTACCGGGATGGGAAAACGGCACAGGAATATGCCAGGGCGATCGCGACTATCACCACCCAACCTTGGACAATCATGGAAATCTGCGGAGGACAAACCCACTCCATTGTCAAATATGGTGTTGATAAATTACTCCCCCCAGAAATCACTCTCATTCATGGTCCTGGCTGTCCTGTTTGCGTGACTTCAATGGAGTTAATTGATCGAGCAATCAAACTTGCCAGTCTGCCGGATACGATTTTCTGTTCCTTTGGGGATATGCTGAGAGTACCAGGTACGGAAAAAGATCTACTGAGTGTTAAAGCTGCAGGAGGAGATGTTCGGATTGTTTATTCTCCCTTGGACTGTCTCAAATTAGCCAAAGAGAATCCTAGCAAACCAGTTATCTTCTTTGCTGTTGGCTTTGAAACCACTGCCCCTGCAACTGCAATGGCAGTCTATCAAGCTCAGCAGCAAAATATCAACAATTTTTCAATGTTGGTCTCCCATGTGCTTGTTCCCCCAGCAATGGAGGCAATTCTTTCCTCACCCAATTGTCAGGTACAGGGATTCTTAGCGGCGGGTCATGTTTGCACTATTATGGGTTACACAGAGTATGAACCCCTTGCCCAAAAATATGGTGTTCCTATCGTTGTCACAGGCTTTGAACCTGTGGACATTCTTCAAGGCATCTATATGTGTATTCAGCAGCTAGAGTCAGGACGAACTGAATGTGAAAATCAATACACTCGTTCGGTGCGTCGTGAAGGCAATAAAGCTGCACAGAAGCTGATTCAGGAAGTCTTTGAGATCATCCCTAGACGCTGGCGAGGTATTGGTGAAATTCCCCAAAGTGGATTGGGTTTACGAGAGAACTATGGGCAATTTGATGCTCAAAAGCGCTTTCAATCTGAATTAAATTTAGCTTTATTTGAAGCTTCAACTTGGCAAACTGAATGTATTAGCGGGGAAATTATGCAAGGGATCAAGAAACCCCATGATTGTGAAGCCTTTGGGACTCGTTGCACGCCGGAACATCCCCTGGGTGCGCCAATGGTTTCTTCTGAAGGAGCTTGTGCGGCATATTATCGCTATCGACAGCAGTCGGCTTGAGCTAGAACAGCGATCGCCGAATGGCACGCTCAATAAGAGGCACCTAACACCTCATCCGGGTTTTATATTTATTTTTGCCCACCTACTTAAAACCAGCATTTTCAGCGATGGCAGACTTTAATCTTTCCTGTCCTATTCCCATAGAACATTACCCCCATGTGCTCCTTGCTCACGGTGGGGGTGGAAAGCTGATGCACCAGTTGATTAACCAAATGTTTGCGCCTGTCTTTAGTCGCTCCCCCCTTAACAAGGAGGGAACAGAAGAAGGGAAATATCAACCCGTGCTGCATGATTCGGTCATGCTTAACCTTCCCACAGGTAAAATTGCGTTTACGACAGATTCCTATGTCATTCGTCCCCTCTTCTTTCCCGGAGGAGATATTGGTTCATTGGCAGTTTATGGGACTCTTAATGATTTAGCGATGAGTGGTGCGCGTCCCCTCTACCTTAGTGCTGGGTTCATTCTCGAAGAAGGTTTACTGATGGAAACCCTTTGGCAGGTGGTGCAGTCGATGCAACAAGCTGCAGAATGCGCAGGTGTACAGATTATTACGGGGGATACGAAAGTGGTTGATAAGGGGAAGGGAGATGGCATCTTTATCAATACTGCGGGAGTTGGGATCATTGAGCATGAACAACAGATTGTCCCTTCCTCCGTGCAACCAGGAGATGTAATTCTTCTCAATGGGGATTTAGGTCGTCATGGAATTGCTATCATGGCGGTGAGAGAGGGATTGGAATTCGAGACGACGATTGAGAGTGATTCTGCACCTTGTATTTCTGTGGTGCTAGAACTTCTGAATGCGGGAGTGGAAATTCACTGTTTGCGTGACTTAACCCGGGGGGGATTAGGGAGTGCATTGAATGAGATTGCCGGCAGTGCGGGAGTTACGATTCGGATTGATGAACAGGCAATTCCCGTGCGAGAAGATGTCCAAGGAGCTTGTGAAATTTTGGGTTTTGATCCTTTATATGTTGCTAATGAAGGACGATTTATTGCCTTTGTTCCCCAAGCTTTTGCTGAACAGGCATTGAAGATTATGGCTGCTCAAGATGCTGAAGCTTGTATGATTGGCAGAGTGACCGGAACTAGGAGTAATAGCATCGGTTTGGTCACCATGCAAAGCAGTATCGGAGCGACACGCATTCTTGATATGTTGAGTGGCGAACAATTACCGCGAATTTGCTAAGCTATAAGACCTGGTGACTGGCGATGCCGACGCGCAGAAATCTTTGACCGACGCGCAGAAATCTTCGATTTCGAGCATCGTCGAGCATCGCAGTGATTGATGATACCAAATCCGTTTTGATAACCCCCTTTTCAATATTTGGCATTTTCTCCCCCGCTCCCCCTGCTCCCCCTGCTCCCCCTGCTCCCCCTGCTCCCCCTGCTTTTTCAAAAAGGGGGTATTGAACCCGGATTTGGTAT
>JBFRWF010000353.1:0-21983 GCA_051439465.1 Xenococcaceae cyanobacterium
ATCGCAGTCTTGGGGTAGCGATCGCAGTCTTGGGGTAGTGATCGCAGTCTTGGGGTAGCGATCGCAGTCTTGGGGTAGCGATCGCAGTCTTGGGGTAGCGATCGCAGTCTTGGGGTAGCGATCGCAGTCTTGGGGTGGCGATCGCAGTCTTGGGGTGGCGATCGCAGTCTTGGGGTGGCGATCGCAGTCGTGAGGTAGCGATTTAGTCTAAACTCCAGTTGTTAGGGGCATCTTTCCGAGCAGAAACAGGACTTTAACTAACTTGACAATGTTGTTGTGTCCAATAAATTATCGCCTGAAATATATAACTCGTGTTTTACCATTTGTAAATGCGATCGCAAAAGACAAGAGGAAGGGAAATGTGAGATGGTAAAGTAAAAGAATGAAATAGTCCTAAAAAAGCTTTGTTCTTTTTCGAGGGGCACTCAGCACAATCCAGTGGAAAAAAGTCCTGCGCAAGTGAGGAAGTGGACTAATGCTAATAGACAGTGGTACTCAGCAAACCTGGTTTTCCCATCTGCGACACGAACTGCGAACTCCAGTAAACGCTATCATCGGCTACAGCGAAATGCTCATCGAAGAGTTAGAAGAACTTGCTGAGGAAGAATTAATTGCCGATCTGCAAAAGATTCACGCTAGTGGCAAGCAAATCCTCATCCTAATCGATACCTTCTTCGACTCCAGCCAACTAGAAGCGAGTGCATCTAATCTAGATATTGTCAAATTTGGCGAAACCGTTCGAGTAGAATTCCGCACACCCCTCAATACAGTCATCGGCTATTGTGAGATGCTGTTAGAGGACGTTGCCAATGAAGAGTTTAGAGCAGATTTAGAGAAGATCCATACTGCCTCCCAAAGCTTACTAAATAGCATCAATGACATCGTGAATCTGTTGAGGCAACAGTTGCAAAAGACTGACGCAGAAGAAGCAAAGCCTCTAAATATTGCTTTAGAAAGTACAAATGTAGATTCAGCAATGGTTGAGGAAGTCGCCAGCACTATCCGCTCCCTAGAGGAGAACAACCCAACAGAGCAAGTAACTCATCAAGGCACAATTTTAGTTATCGACGACAACGAAGCGAACCGAGAATTGCTCTCACGGCGGCTAGAACAAGAAGGATATAAGGTCGCTAAAGCTGTGAATGGCCGACAGGCACTCCAGATGATTGCTACAGAAGACTACGACCTTATTCTGTTAGATATTATGATGCCAGAAATGAATGGCTATGAGATGCTCAAATATCTCAAAGCCCATGAAAAATGGCGTCATATTCCGGTAATTATGATTTCTGCCTTGGATGAACTTGATAGTGTGGTTAAGTGTATTGAAATGGGGGCAGAGGATTATTTGCCCAAGCCTTTTAATCCCGTGTTGCTACGAGCAAGAATCGGTGCTTGTTTGGAGAAGAAGCGTCTTCACGATCAGAAGGTTTTATATCTAGAACAACTCGCCCAAGCAAACGAGGAATTACGGTGCGCTAATCAAAAGTTAGAGAGTGAACTGCAGATCGCTCGGCAGATTCAGGAGATGATGTTGCCCAAAATGAGCGCTATTGATAAGAATCGGAATCACTACGATATTTCCGCCTGCCTCCAACCTGCTCGTGCGGTAGGGGGCGACCTGTACGATTTTTTTCTCCTCAATGGCGGCGAGCGTTTATGCTTTGTCATCGGCGATGTCGCGGACAAAGGAGTACCCGCAGCGCTGTTTATGGCGCGTACCATTACTTTGGTGCGAACCTTGGCCGACGATTCCGATACGCCTTTCTCCATTCTGGAGAAGACCAACCGCGAACTCTGTCGCGACAATGAGCAATTCTTGTTCGTCACGCTGTTCTGTGCTCTTCTCGATATCCGGACTGGCCAGCTTAGCTGTGCTAGCGCTGGGCACGAGTTTCCGCTGCTGATCGCTGCTGGAACAAAGCAGGTTCGGTTTCTCAAAGTCGAGACGGGGCCTCCCCTCGGCATCGACGAAGAAGCGGAATTTCCCCTTTGGCGATCGCAACTGGTACCTGGCGATCTGCTATTGCTCTACACCGATGGCGTTACTGAGGCACGCAGCGAAAATGGCGACTCGTTTTCCGACCAACACCTGCTCGAAGTGTTGATTCAAGACACACCTTCCCAACCAGTGAAAGCCATCCGTACAGTACAGAGGGCGCTTCGTGGGTTTGTGGGGAAAGCGGAGCAGTGGGATGATATCACATTGCTATCCCTGCAGTACCAACCTTCCGCTACATTGGTTCGAGAGGCAGATAATGATATACAATCGATTATAACCATCGATAACAAGTTCGTCGAGTTGGAAATTGTAAGACAGCATCTCAGCGAGCTTTTACGAGCGCAAGCCATCGCGCCCGATATTATCGAGGACGTTCAGCTTATCGCCGAGGAAATCTTGACTAATATTATCAAGTACGGCTACAAGGATGGGGAGGCTCACCCCATCAAGATCGATCTGTGCATCAGCAATAAAAGGCTAAGCTTAACGTTTGAGGATGCCGGCAAGCCGTTCAATCCCCTTGATGAGATTGCAGATCCGGAGTTAGATATTGATATCGAGAATCGTCCTGTTGGTGGTCTGGGTATTTTTCTTGTCAAGCAACTCGCTGAACAGTTAGAGTATGCCCGCCGGAACGGCAAAAACGTGCTGAAGGTAGAAAAAAATCTAGCTGCATTGGGGAAGCACCAATGATGTCTATTGTAGAGAAGATCCTATGTCCTTGAATGTGAGCATTGACGAACCAAAACCACAAACCAAACGACTGTTACTTGATGGCTCCCTGGATGCCAATACAGCACCTCAATTTGACCAAGAGCTTCAAACGGCATTAACCTCTGATGTCGAAACGGTGATCTTAGATTTAAGCGATCTAAAGTACATTAGCAGTGCTGGACTGCGGGTTATTTTCAAAGTACGCCAGACCATGAAGGTTCGAAATGGCGAAATTTACGTTATCAACCCGCAACCCCAGATTAAAAAGGTTTTTGATATAGTCAAAGCTTTGCCAGTGGGGTCAGTTTTCTCATGCGTTGAGGAACTTGATCGGTATTTGGATGCCATGCAGAGAAAGACCCTCCAAGGAGAATAATATCAGATCTAGATGATTATTCATAATTAAGATTGATAAGGAGACAGGGAGATGGGGAGATGGGTGAATGGCGAGAGATTTTTATTATCGGTGTTAAACTGAATTTGATATAATAGGCAGCACTGAGGCTGAACTAGCCATCGAACTCGGTAGAGATCGCAATCTCTACCACACCATCCACATTCCCCTGGTTGCTATTCAATCAGCTGCGAGAGTCGCTACTGCATAAACAGAGTGATCGCTGTTGTTGTTTGAAGCCAATTATTAATGAAGAACTTTACTTAAGCAAGTAATTGCCGCTCACAATGAATACTGATAATTACTGATGGAAGATTTACTTTTATTTATATTTCTTTTCGTTGTTCTTTTCTGGCTTTATTCCTGGTTATTTACATCAAAAGAGCCGCAACCAGAATCACAGCCAGAACCCCAACCAGAACCAAAGTCAGAACCGCAGGTGCTGATCACCAACATTTTCTATGATGGGGAGGTCAAGCGGGTTGAATCAGATGAATACATCGAGATTGCCAATCAGGGGAACGCACCAGCGGATTTGTCGGGCTGGCGAATAAACGCTGACGATGTTGACCAAGACTTCTATTTTCCTAATGGTACATTGTTGCAACCCGGAAAACGTTTCCGAGTTTATACTGACGAGGTTCACCCGGAATGGGGGGGCTTCAGTTTAGGCATCAAGAGAGCCATTTGGAACAACAAAGGGGATGAAGGACAACTGTATGATGCTGAGGGGAATATTGTGTCTAACTGGCGCTATTAAAGGTTGTGATCCGTTTTCCTATGAATCTTGCTCAGACCCATTAATATTTCTACTCTCAAGCATAAATGTAGAGTAGATTTTGTCAAAGAGAAAGCGCACTCATGTTGGTAGCGATCGCAGACCTTGGCTAATCCTACTTCGAGAGCCTTGCTTCCTCTGTTTCTTCCATTCGTTTCGAGGTCGCGATCGCCCTCGTTGGCGGCTTAAGTGGATAGCCCTAAAAAACGATGTTGAATTCGGTCAAATGGAAGAAATCTTGACCCCTAGACTAAAATTGAGGAAATGGAAAGATCAAGATAGAGAGCCTTTCTCTAATCTTAATGCAGACCCACGAGTAATGGAGTTTATGCCCAAAGCCCTATCCAGGGAGGAAAGTGACAGCTTTGTCGAGGAAATTGAGAGTGATTTCAAAGAACATAAATTTGGCTTATTTGCCGCTGAATTAGCGAAGTCACAAACCTTTATTGGGTTCATTGGATTAGCTGTCCCTCATTTCAAAGCTTCGTTTACTCCTTGTGTAGAAATAGGCTGGCGTCTTGCCTTTGAACATTGGGGTAACGGATATGCAACTGAAGGAGCCAGGGCAGTTCTTGAATTTGCCTTTACCGAACTAAAATTGAAAGAAGTAGTGTCATTTACTGTTCTGGCAAATTTGCGCTCTTGTAGGGTGATGGAACGAATTGGAATGAAGTTTATTGAAGAGTTCGAGCACCCTTATTTGCCAGAAGGACACCCTTTAAGAAGACACGTACTGTACGCAATCACTAAAGCTAGTTGGAATCATGGCAAGCTTTGTTAAATATTTAGGTCGCCTAAGGCCAGACGAATTTGTTCTAAACGCCTACGGTTTACTCCTAAATCAGACTCTCCCAAGCGAGCTGCCCCCCGCAGATGAATCACTTTCTCATCCCTGGGAAAATAAAATTCCACATCATCAATAAAACCGAAAATTCGACTTTTAGATTGAACGCGGATGTAATTATCTGTCTGTTCGACAACCTGGGTACGGGGAACGACCGCAAGAACTTTGATTAAGGTTTCCCGTGCTGTAACTAAGTCTGTGTGATAAACGATAGGAGAGATGGCATGAGCAGCATCGGCATTTTGACTAACGACACAGTTAGGAGAAGCAGGACAAGGAGATAAATAACCACTATCCACCCCTAAGTTAGAAGAAGCCGCCCAAGCAGTAGTATTTGACATTAAACTACAGCTCAAGGAAATTAATATTCCTAAAATAATTGAGATAAAACGGTACACTATAAACCTCCTCTCTAATTCAAAAAACATTCTGACGAATATATAGCAGGGACTGCTATCTGTAATTGCAGTTAATCCAACTGTCGTGCCACAAGTCGGGCAAATAGTCCCTCTTGGCTGGCTAGTTCATCAAAATTACCAACCTGCACGACTCTACCAGCTTCAACCACGTAAATTCGGTCAGCATTACGGATAGTACTGAGGCGGTGAGCAACCACTATGCGGGTAGTATTCATCCTGTCTAAACTCTCAGTAACAATTGCTTGGGTGCGGTTGTCCAGAGCACTAGTTGCTTCATCCATCAGGATAATTTTCGGCTTTAAGACGAGAGAGCGGGCAATCAGAAGCCGCTGTCGCTGTCCACCGGAAAGGTTGGTGCCACCCTCACTGACAATGGTGTGCATTCCCATGGGCATGGCTTTAATATCTTCGTCAAACCCTGCCATCCGCGCTGCTTCCCAGGCTTCATCCAGGGTCACTAAAGCTCCAGCAGTGATACTCTCAAAAATAGAAGCTGAGGAAATGCGGACGTTTTGCAACACCACTCCTAACTGTCGTCGCACTGCCTGGATATCCAGACTTGCCAAGTCTTGAGCATCGTAATAGATTATCCCACTCAGGGGAGTTTCAAACCCCAACAACAAACGAAATACGGTTGATTTCCCACTACCTGAAGGACCAACTAGGGCGATAAATTCTCCCGGTTCTGCATGAATGCTGACATCATCGAGAATCAGGGGACCATCCTCCCGGTAGCGAAAGGTAACATGTTCTAGAGACAACCGACCCGTCAAGCGACCAGGATCTTCCTTGCTTGGGTCAGATTCTGGCTCCGACTGCAAAATTGGCTGTGCTCGCTCCCATAAAGGAAAAATCTCCAAAATATCAGTTACTGTATCGCTGATGTCAGTTGCACCGTCAAGAAAAATACCAAAAGCAGCATTAAAGGCTAGAAACGTTCCTGCTGTCAGTCCGCCTATGCCCCCGCTAGTTTGGGCGATCTGAATAAACAGAATCGCAAACCAAAACATCAGCGCAGAACTGACCAAAGGCAACGCCTCGTTAAATACCGAAACAGCGTCATCAATCCTTTTGATGCCAGCTTGTAGCTTCACTCGCTGACTGTATTTTTTCGCCCAAGCGGCAAAAGCTCGTTCTTCTGCCGCCGCCACCCGCAGCTTTGCCACCCCGTTGATTAGTTCTACGGTAAGTCCGGTAATCTCACCATCGAGTTCCTCCTGCCTCCGCTCTTTCTTGATTAAAAGCCGACTAGAGCTAATTGTGACTATAATTACCAGCAGGGTTAAACAGACTGCCACCATAGCGAGTGGCGGGCTGTAAACAAACATCAGCCCTAAATTCAGCAAGGAAAAGACACCACTCAACAATGTACGTTGCGTAGCACCGCTGAGCTGGTCGCGGATCTGACCAACCGCCAATAGGCGACTCACTAACTCCCCAGAGGAGTACTGACGAAAAAACTGGGGCTTCAATTTCAGCATTCGATCCCAAACCGCTGGCTGCAAGTTGCTGTCAGCAGCGCTTTCGAGCCGCAGGGTCACAATCCCTTGAGCTAGCTGAAACACTGATTTGCCTATGGCTGCGGCAAACAGTGCCAGCCCAAGTTGTCCCACAAGCAGGCGATCGCTGTCAGGAATCGCATTATTGATCAAAATCGCCGTTGCCTGGGGAGTGACCATCCCTAGCAGAGTTCCCAGCAACCCCAGCACCACAATAGTGGCAATATCTCTTTCATAGCCCTTGATCCCAAACAGAAAAATACCAAAGGTGCTAGAGACAAACTGGGGCAAAGGACGGTAAAACATGTAGGCTTCTGGACTCAAATTTTCTGCCACGGACTCATCCACTGGCGTTCGAGTTCCTTCTGCTGGGTCAAACAAAACATAACGATTGTCCTTGTCTAACAACAAAGCTACTGGTTTCTTGTCCTCGAAGGTATAAGTTAGCAGGGATCCATTGTCCTCTGTCCACCAGTTACCCACTAGCAGCACGCGACGGGTACGAAATTGGGAGGCACGAGCGATCGCCTCCAAGGGATCCTTGACCCGACTTAGGTCTTCGGATTTTCCTGGCGGAGAAATCTTGATTCCCATGGCCCGACCGACAGCTCCCACCGCTACGAGTAGCGGTTCTCCCTCCTCAAAGGCTTCCTTCTCCTGGGGTTGCAAGACCCCAGCCAACTCTCCCATGGAGATTTCCGCCATCTTGCGATTTAGCTGTTGCCGTTCCTGAAAGCGGCGAAATTCTGCCTCGGTTTCCTGCTGTTTCAGTAAATTAAAGTACTCGAAGAAATAAGCGTGCAACTGAGCTAAACTTCTCGGCACCTGCTCAGTATTTTCCAGTTCTGCAGTTGGGGTGGTGTAAACTTCAACCTGGTCTTCCGCCTCTAGCCACATCTGAGGCGCTAGGGGCAAGACTACTGACAAGTCCGGGTATAGTTTTAGGTTTTCTACCCCTAGCCAGCGGGTACTGCCCTCATGCACATCCACCCAGGCAACCGTACCCCTTTCAGGTTGTAGTACTTGACCTTTAACCAATGACAAGAAATGCGATGCCTGAGCTGGTAACACATTGGCTGGTGTTGCTACCCCATTTGGTTGCTTGCTCACCCACTCACCCAAGTGGTGTATCCAGCCTTCCAGAAGAGCAATCGCCTCGGTTTCACGAGCTGCCACCAGCTTGACGAAATCCTCAAAGCTCAGCTGCTGGAGTTCTGTTTCTTCAAGTGCTACCGCTATGATGCCCCTTTCCTCCTCCGGAGTTAAACCAGGTGCTAGCGCCGCTCCAAACAAGGCTTCCCCGACATTGACATTAAACAGATAAGAACGACTGCCCTTCTGCTCTCTCTCCTCTATCAGGGTCGAAAAAAGCACCAGAGAGCCGGACTTAACCACCCATACCGTCTGGGGATCGTCCAGCAACACCGGTTCATTCCCTTTAATGGTGTATGTTTTCTGAACTAAATTCTGCTTGAGCATGGTGTACTGACTTCTCAACCTTCTTGGGAGCCGACTAAGCGGTTGTATGTTCCCTTTTGCTGGCGTAACTCTTCATGGGTGCCTCGCTGCACCACTTTGCCCCCTGACAGGACAATAATTTCATCGCAATCCCGAATGGTACTCAATCGGTGTGCCACCACAATGCAAGAGCAACCTCGTCGGCGCAGGTTTTGGTCAATGATTAGCTCTGTTTCCGCATCAAGGGCACTGGTTGCCTCATCTAGCACCAACACTAATGGATTTCTGACTAAAGACCGAGCAATTTCTAAGCGCTGGCGCTGTCCTCCACTCAAGTTCATCCCCCCTTCACTTAGCTGGGCATTATATCCTCCTGGCATATTCAGGATCAGCTCGTGAATTACCGCGTCCTGACAAGCCCTGACCAAGTCAGCTTCCGGCACCGTGGGATCCCAGAGAGTGAGATTGTCCCGAACGGTTCCTGCAAACAGAAATATCTCCTGCTCAACCATAGCCAGAGAATTAGCCAGGACAGGGCGGGGAATCTGCTTCCGAGGTATGCCATCAAGGAGGATTTCCCCTGACCAAGGTTCATACAAGCCTGTGACGAGTTTAGCAACTGTGGACTTACCCGAACCACTACCTCCGACGAGAGCCACCCTTTGCCCCGGCTTCAACTTTAAGCTCAAGTTGTCGATTAAGGCGGAACTTAGGCGGTTGTAGCCAAAGGCAATGTTGCGCAACTCCACATAGCCCTGGAGGCGAAACGAATCTTGACCGATGGTGAGTACTTGACTGCCCTCCTGGTTTTCTGTGCGCTCTGCCTCTGGATCGACGGGGTTTTCCAGAACATCATCGAGGCGATTCAAGTCTGCCTCTAGTTCTTGCAGTGTACTGCCGAAATTAACGAGCTCGTTAATTGGATTCAGGAAGTCCAGGGTTAAAGCCTGGTAAGCGATTAGCATCCCGATACTGAGACTGCCGGCCATTACCCGCAATCCACCGACCACCAAGATAGAAGTTGTTGCCAGCGCCGTCAAAGCTATCGGTAATGTTGTCAGGACTTGGGTGGGCAGTCCCAATTCCTGCTGGGCGTTGACGTTTTTGGCATAGTAGCCGGCAAACTTAGAAAACAAGTCGGACTCTAAGCCACTGGCTTTGACGGTTTCTATCGATTGTATGCCACCAATGGCAATACCTGCGACCTTGCCGCTCTCCTGAGAAAGCCTGATATTTGCATCAACCCGGCTGCGCGATAGGGACTGCAAAGCAACGAAGTTTAAGACGGCAAAGAGAACAGCGATCAGCGTTAATACCCAGTCATACATCAGCATAATCAGGGCGTAGAAGACCATCATCACCGTATCAATCGCTGTGGTCGCTAGACGACCGGAAAGTACATCTGCCACTTTGTCATTGAGTTCTGCCCGACTGCTGATTTCACCAGCGAAGCGCTGAGCATAAAATCCAACGGGTAAGCGCAGGGTATGCCAGATAAACTGCCCCGACATGGTAACCGACAGCTTGAGCAGCAGCCGCCGCAGGTAGCCGAGTCGCATTCTAGCAAGAAGTCCCCTAATTACCGTGACGAGTACCATGCCCAACAGCAGGGGACGCAGCCACTCTTGGCGGTTTTGCACCAGAATTTCATCAACAAAAATCTGGGTAAAAGCTGGCACTGCCAACCGAGGAATGGTGAGTAGGAGTCCTGCTACTAGACAGAAGATAATTGCCTCGCGGGAGTTTTTTAAGCGGGAGACTAAGGCTGAGATAATATCCTTTTTTTTGCCACCCTTTTTAAACTCTGGTCCTGGTTCCATAACCAGGATTACGCCAGTGTAAGATTGGTCAAATTCCTCCGGAGAAACCTTTCTCGGACCTGTGGCCGGGTCGTTGAGGTAGACGATGTCTTTACCAAACCCCTCCACTACCAGAAAGTGGTTGAAGTTCCAAAAAACAATATAGGGAGGGCTAATAGTTTTGACATCTTGAAGGGATTTTTTGAATCCTTTGGCTTCTAAGCCATAGAGTCGGGCTGCTTTGAGGACGTTGGAAGCTTTGCTGCCATCTCGGGAGACGCCACACTCGCGTCGCAGCTCGCTCAGGGGCACAATGCGACCATAGTAGCCTAGCATCATTCCCAAAGCGGCAGCACCGCATTCGACAGCTTCCATTTGTAGCAGTGTGGGAGTGCGGACGCGATCTGGTTGACCTCGGGACAGGAACTTGGAAATAAAGGCGACAGGCATAGTTCAGCTACTTAATAAACTCCAGTCAAAGAACGTAACAGAGGAATCACGTAAGAGATGGGCGCTACTTCCCCAATTTTCACCCGCACTTGTGTGGTTGTTCCTGAAGAGATTATGGTTGGCGGTCCGTCTGAAGAAGACCATTGGTAACCACTAGTGTTATCATCTTTTTGCAGTATGGCCTTAACTTGTATGGGAGCACTGCCGCCGCTACTAGCGATTTCTTCTGCGAGGCTCCGCGCGAGATTCTCACTGCCGATATTAGTTGACATATTTTGGATGGTAACCGGGTAACTAGAAACTTCGGTTACTTCCCCCACAATCCCCCCGTAGCGTTCGCGCTTCACAAAGCTGGGAGTGACTTGTACTTCCATCCCGGGCTTAATTTTCTTGCCGTCTTTGTCTGCAAAATAGGCAAAGCTCATCAGTATTATATTAGGGTCTCCAGCTTCGATTGACCCCAGGCGAGTGCCAGCACCAACTATTCTACCAGGAACGACAGAAACTTCCAAAACCTTGCCATCGTTTTTACTAATAATTCTGCTTTTATCAGCCAATTGCTGCTTGAGTCGTTCAATTTTGTCCTCGAGCTGAGCGATGCGTTCTCGTTTGCCAGAAGTAAGCTTTTTCTCTTGTTCCTTCAGCCTCGCTTCTTCACTGACAATTTCTTGGAGTTGGGCTCTGAGTTCATCAAGCTGGTTAAGACTTTCCAGGTACTGCTGATGGACATTGGCTAGTTGCACATTGATTTCTTGGATGGCGGTTTGGAGTTCGCTGATCCTGCTGAGATTTTGCAGATACTGGGCTTCGCTATTAGTTGCTTCGACATCGAGTTGCTTGAGTTGCGTTTCGAGTTCCGACAGTTGAGCTAGACTGTTGAAGTATTCCCGCTCGGCTGCTAGCAAGACATCCCCAGTAACGAGCTGATCCTTAACCAAGCGACGACGGTCCTCGAGTCTTTTTTCTAGGGAAGGCAGTAATGTTCGAATTTGTACCAGGCGCTGATTGAGACTTTCGCGATTTTTCGCTAGAGAGGTGGTATTTCTTTCCCGCAGACGCGGCACCATTTCCTGGAACCTGACCAAGCGTGTCTCTAGGTTGGCACGATTTTGTTCCAGCAACCTGATATTTTCATCCCGCAGACTAGGTATGGATTTTGCTCTCTCAAGGCTCTCTTTGAGGTTGGCACGTCGCTTGGCTAAGCTCTCCCGTTCTTGGGCAATTCGCTGTCTTTCTAACCGAGTAGTCTCTTCAGTCAATCCGAGCAATTCATCGAGTCTTTCCTGTTCTTGCCGGAGTTGCTGTTCCAGCCCCGGTTGACTAATCCTTCCAAGAACGTCGCCTTTCTTGATCCTATCTCCTGGCTGGACGTTGAGGGTTAACACTTGACCGCTATCGGGAGCTTGAAATGCTACAACCTGGCGAGGCTGGATCAATACACCCTTTCCTGTCACGGTCAAAGGAAGCCGCCCAAAAACGCTCCAAAGACCAGCAATGACTGCCAAAGAACCTATAGCAGACAAGGGTAACCAGGCTCTAGGGTTTACTACCTTTAGGAGCTGGTCGAGCCGTTCTGGTGAAGACAGGCGCTCTAGGGCTTCTTGGCGGAAGAGTTTCTTCTCTTGGTCTGACATAAAATCCTCCTTAATCCTAAGAAACACATTCAAATTCTTGGTTGAGAGGCGCCTTTATAGAATTATTTGGTGTGAAGCGGGAATTATTAACTCACCTGCCTCAAAGAGCGCCTTCTATGTTTTTTCCATCTATAACAGATGCTTTCCCGGAGCGTGCATTGAGCGTATTCGCTTCTGTGGGGCGCTCCTGAGAAACACTTTCAAATTCTGGCTGAATGAGGGCGGGTTTATTTAAGTTATCGGTCTGAATCATAATTTGTTCCTTAAACCCCCCCTATAAGCTCTCCAGTAGTTATTACACATAATGGGTGTGTTCGCAAAAAAGCGTGTGTTGAGAGCATTCGCTTCGGTGGGACGATTCTAAGAAACACTCTCTGTTTCTTGCTTCCATAACGGGGTGGGAGCCTGAATAATTTCCTGTTCCCTGATCCGAAGTTCCCTCGCCGTTAGGCGCTTTCAAGAAACACTTTCAATTTCTCAGTTGAGAGGCGCCTTTATATAATTTTTTCCATCCATAACAGATCGCTTTTGCAGAACGCTCTCAAGGGTCTAACTTACTCTCAAGCGTTTAAGCATCCAGTCAAATCTCGCACCCCCTAGGGTGATGTTGTCTATCACTTCTAAATCAATTTCATCTTCATATTTAACCTCCTGGGATAGACTCTGCCCAAGCCGGTAGCTGCTTCTGCCAAATCCTAGGCGGCTGATTAATCCTTGCAGTCTCCCCGAGAGCAGAATGGCAACCACTCGATAGAAACGAGCAGCCATAGTTAGGTCTTGCTGTAATTTTATGAGTAGTTGCTGGCGAGGAATTGCCAACACTAATGAATCTTCCAGAGCTTTAAAGGTAGAATTTGATAGGTTGGAATCAAGGAAGGCAATTTCACCTATTATTTCACCCCTCGATATCCGAGCAATCTCGCGTCCAAGTGATTCCTCAGTTTCTTCATCTTCTTCCAGAGCAGCAAAGACGCTGCTAATTCGGTTTCGCTTTTGTTCGGAGACTGAGACTGACATTGTTCCCTGTAGGAGTACGTAGAGATTTTCTACTTGAAGACCTGCTCGGATGAGAGTTGTGTCTGCGACAATTTCTTCTAGATGACCGCGCTCGACCATCCAGTCAACATCGCTATCACTCAGTTCACCGAAGAGCATTGGAACATCTTGCAGAGGAGCAATTTGCCACATCTTACGGCGTAAGTATAGTTTGACCAACCGCTGAAAGCGGTCTAAGAGCAAAATGGAAATCGCGCGGTAAAATCGAGAAGCAAAGCCCAGGTCTTGCCAGAGTTTCTCTAGCAATTCCTGGCGAGGCACGGCTAGAAGAACCGAATTTTCTAAAGCCTTGACTGTGCTTGCCGAGGGATTGATATCGAGGAAGGCCATTTCACCTAGGACTTCGCCGCTAGAGAAGCGAGCAATTTCCTCTTCAAGGTCTTGCTCGTCCTCAAGGGCAGCAAAAGCGCGACCCATCCGACTCTCTTCGTTTCTGGAAATGGTAGCAGCTAGCTCGCCGTCAAGGACAATGTACAAAAAATCAACCTGGCTGCGCTGTTGTATCAATATGGTATCCGCAGCAACTTCCTCTTGACGACCAGCCGACCTGATCCATTGGATGTCACTGTTGTTCAATTGTTGGAGCAAAACCTCTGTCATACTCGCACCTTCTCACTTCTTACATCAGCCTGCCTCTAGAGCAGGTATATTTTCCTCAAAACCCAAACAGTTCCGCTGACGATTGACTGCTGTTTCCAGAAGCGAAACAGCTGACTTAGAAGCTAACTCCTCTAGGGTTAGGGTTGTCAAGGCGATCAGTGTCGAAACTTCCTCGGTCAATGTTCTTGGCTGCCTTGCATATTTTGTATCAAAGCGCTCAAGATTTTCTGCTGCTGTTTTGACTAGCGCTTGCAGAATTTTAAATGCACCCTCTGAAAGGGGTGGATCTCCTCTATAGTTTTCTAATCGACCGCCCCCACGATAGTCGGGAAATGACTCTAAGCCAACAAAATGCAGAAACCAGTCGGCTCGGTAATGGCCGATAGCAGCTACAATACCTTTGTAGTCAGCAATTAGTTCATCAAGTACATTATTCCTCATAGAACCAAAAAAACGGCGAGTAAAATAATGGGTACATTCATGTTCTAGGCGAATTATCAGGGAAAGTCGCTGCCACTCCTTATCGGTCAGTCCTAACTGAGCTGCGGTTACATTACTATATAAACCAGAGCTGAGAATGATAAACCGATCCTGATATATTTCTTTACGGGGAATTAGGCTTTTAAACTCAGTAGCCCAGTCAGACTCGGAACAATGCTCCGGGTTTTTAGCACTCCACTGTTGGCGATATTGACGCACTCTATGCCAATTATTATAACCGCTAACAATACAGGCTCCCATGGAATCAGGCACTGGTTGCGGTTCATTCCGTTTGGTAAGTGCCTGCACCAAAGTAACAAAATCCTCACGGTTACCGGCAATTAGCACTGGGATGGAACCAGCTAGCGTCTGATGAATCCGCAGCTGCAGTTTTTCGGGTTCGGTGCACACTAGCCCCGTAGCTATTGCCATGCCATCCACAGGCTTTCCTTTGCGGGTAGCGGCGCGATATGCCTCGGTTTCGCTGATGCCAGAAAGTATGGGAAACTTGAACTGAACCAAGCGCGGTTTTAGAGCAGCATAAGCTCCTACCGTCTCTGCTTCGGCGGCATATTGCTCCCAGGTGGCGATGTGAGGTTCCGCTTCCAGTGGGAGAGCCCGAAAAGATTTTAAGCTACTATGGTCAAACACATTTTGGTTATAGGCAAGCAATTCTTGCATTTCAGAGTCGCTGGCATTATAAATTGCTAAGGTGTCAGAACGCAACTTCAGCCGATTCATCGGATTTCGATCACTCCCAGTGGTTGATCAATTTTAACTAACTCTATCGTATTCAAAAAATACCAATGCTGAGGCAAATTCAGATTTTTTTTTACTCTCTATTTGTGAGTTTAGGTGTGTTTGGAGTGGAAATTGCCATGGCAACAACAGAGAGGGAAAACCGCCAAGTACCAATAAAAGTCAATTCAGAGTCCAGAGTTGCACTGGTTTCTGGGGCTCGTTTTCCTGAATCTGGTTATTCCCGGTCAAAAATCAACCCCCTGATAGCCCAGACAGAAGAGACTAGCCCATCACCTGCTAATAGCAGTGACGCGACAACAGAGGAGGTTCCTCCCCAAAGCCTTGAAACGCCAGTTGACCTCAACCCCAACCCTAATCCACTGCTATTGCCCATTGAACCTGAAGAGGTTGAAATCATAAATATCGTACCGCTTACCCTGGAAGAGTCTGTGGAACTGGCAAAGCGTAACAATCGACAGCTGCAAATTACCAGACTCCAGCTGGAAGCCGATCTCGCTACCCTGGACGAGGCTGAAGCAGCGCTATTGCCGAATTTGAACCTGGAAGGGAATGTTAGACGAACGAACGACGCTTTTGGAGAACTAGCTGTTGAAGCCCAGCAACGTCAGGCTCGACGTGGAATTCGAGAGATTCAGGCAGAGATTGATACAGTGGAAAATCAGATCGCTAATCCTGCGCTTTTGGGCATTGACGATCCTGACGAGTTACAGCTAGAGGTACAGGCTCTTCAGGAAATAGCCTTACCAGCACTGAGAGAGTCGCTGCAAAATGCCCAAAATCAACTGAGAGGACTGATAAATTATTCCAATACCACCGTTGACACAGCAATAATTCTTGACTACATCTTTGACTTCCAACGACTGGCTAATATTAGCATTGCCAAGGCTCAGGTAAGCTTTAGCGAGCTAGAGGTTGAGCGCTTTGAGGAACAGCTGCGCCTTGATGTTAGCCTTGCTTACTATGACCTGCAGCAAGCAGACCAAGACGTCCGCATTGCTGAGGGAGATGTTAAAGACAGGAACCGTAGATTGGAAGGGATTAGACGCCAGTTGGAAGCAGCATTAGCCACTCGCTTAGATTTACTCAATGCCCAAGTGGAATTAGACAATGCCATTCAAGTTCTCAAAAGGGCCCAGGTTCGGCAGGAGACTGCACGGCGCAACATTGCTCAGGTGTTGAGTCTGCCTCCGTCGGTAACTCCTGTAGCGGCGGATCCAGTAGAGATTACCGATCTGTGGGATCTGTCTTTGGAGGAGACTATTGTCTTGGCGCTGAAAAACCGGGTTGAGTTAGAGCAGCAGTTGGCTCAACGCCGGAATGCCGAGGGGCAACGTCGGTTGGCATTGGCAGCTGTGCAACCTTCAATCCGTCTGTTTGCTCGATATGGCGTACTGCGGTTTTTCAGAGACGATCCAGGTAGATTTCTGCCACGGGGCTACGCTGACGGCTACGAATTTGGCGTAACACTCAACTGGACTTTTTTCGATGGGGGGGCAGCTGCTGCCGGAGCTCGGCGGGCAGAAGCTCAGATTGGGATTGCGGAGCAACAGTATGCCGATGATGCTAACCGAATCCGGTTTGAAGTTGAACAGGCATTTTTCCAGCTGCCAGCTCAACTTGAGAATGTCCAAATTGCAACTATAGCTGCAGAGCGAGCCAGAGAAGCAGTAAGAGCAGCTCAACTGAGATTTCAGGCTGCTGTAAACACGCAAACAGAAGTCCTTGATGCACAAAACCGTTTGATACAAGCTGAGAACAATCTCGTCGGGGCAATACTGGGTTATAATCGAGCACTGGCTCAGCTGCAACGGGCTGTCAGTAAGGTTAGCGACTACTCGGAGCTTATACCCGAAGAAGTTGGGGAGCCTGATAGCCTCTCATCTTCAAATAGAAGCTCTAAGGCGACGCAGCGGTATTAATTGCTGTTTTACTTGTAATGATGCTGATCCTTGGGATACTCCTCCATTACGTATGCTCAGAGGAGGGCGATCGCCCACTCGTGGCTAGTTACTAAAATTAAATTTGTCTACCTCTGGAAACAAATTTTTTTCCCATCCGCCCAAAACCCTATTCTGATGAAGCCCTAAGCTTTTTCGCCCTTTGCTGTAACTCCTTAAAGTAATCTGAACCGACAATCTCAGCGACTTCGCTCTCTTTCTTAGACTGGTCAATCTGAATCTGCAGTTCTACCACCTGCTGTTTCAGCTTTTGCTCGCGGTTGTAGACTTCACGGGCCATGTGAATGGCTACCGCAGCTTGGTTGGCAAGAGCAGTCAGGAATTCGAGATCTTCGTCAGAGTAGACAGCAGACGTGGACAAATTATCGACGTACAGTACCCCAATTACTTCATTGTGAGGTTTGAGGGGGACGCACATCGAGGCCTGGATAGCTTGTGTGACAATGGTTCTTGAATCATTGAACCGATCATCGACCCGGGCATCGCCAATTAAGATGGCATCCCCATTGTTGCGAACAAAATTGGTAATCTTTTTACTGTAGAACTGCTCGTCAGTTGGAATTCCCGATTGTAACTTGACTGCCTCCCGTTCCAGCTGTCCGGATTCTTCATTGACCATCAGGATTACCGCCCGGTCTATATCCATGAGCTTGAACAGCAGATCGAGAATTTTCCCTAGCAGTTTCTCAGGTTCCTCAGGAGAGCAAAGTTGTTTGCTGATCTCTAGCAAAATTTTCAATTTATCCACCGCCCGCTGCTCAGTATTCTGCTGTCGAAGCTTGAGGACTGAGCGTTCTGTCCTCTTTTGAGCCACTAACTCCTCGAGCTCACTACTAGTCTGCTTAGGCGTTAATTTCTTGAGAATAGATCTTTGAAGGTCATCATCGTCTAAAGACTCTTGCCTAGGACTGGCAATCGCCTCAGTAAATTTGAAGTTCAGGTTTCCACAACGAATTAAGTCTCCATCCTTGAGTTCGCATTGGTCAATTTGAACCTCGTTGACAAATGTGTGATTGAGGCTTTTCAGATCCTTGATGGTAAAGGAATCTTCAGAGATCGCAATCTCTACATGGTGACGGGACAAACTATCGTCCATCAATCTAATACTATTAGTCCGAGAGCGTCCGATGGTGTTGGTCCCAAAAGTCAACTGATAAATTTTTTCGTTAGCAGTTTCGGGAGCATAGATTAAATAAGCCACGTCCCATCCTCACGATTACTGTCTGATTGAAATAGACTTCTTGCAATTGTCCCGGATAGGGGTTGGTAGCCTTTTGCTACATAACTGCCCTACTTCCAGACTTCCAAGCAGGTATTTATGCAAGAGGTCTAATAAAATCATAGCTTGTCACATAGCCAAATGCTATTGGGCTAGACTCCCGATTCAGCAAAAGATACCTTTTTGCGCGAACGATACAATCTTTTGAGTCCAGAGATTTTGAAGCGACGCTTAATCGACTAGAACCTAAGTTCCCACTAAGCAATCCCAATTTTCCGTCAAAAATTCGCCAGCTATTTTATAGCTTGAACCATTCTCATAATTGGCGACTTAAATTTGAGCAGGACAATCAAGCTGAGCAAATGAACTGACCAATGGGCGATGGCTAATCCCCAAATTATACAGACAATGGCAGTGCCTGCAGCAAGAACAGCAAAAATGTCATGAGAAGTGCGCTGATACAAGAGAACACTCCCTAGGGCGGTAAAAAATAATAAGACGGGGAACATTGGAACCATCATATCAATCACCTTTTGGTCGGTTGGTATGGTGGAGCGTTTAAAGTGCTTAGCCTGGCTTGAGCAATACTTAACGCTTTGTCCTTCAACTTTAGCACTACCTTCAGAGGTTAAATGGTAAAATAGATAACCGAACCTAGATATTGTTATAAATCTTTGCAAAACTTTAGAGGGAACAGGGAACAGGGAACAGGGAATAGGCAACAGGCAACAGGCAACAGGCAACAGGCAACAGGGAATAGGAAATAGGGAATAGGAAATAGGGAATAGGTAATGGGGAAATGAGGAATAGGGAATATAACAGTCCATTATGAGTCGTGGCCAATCAAAACATAATTCGTTCTAAGCGAAGCGAAGGCGCGAATATAAAACGATCAGAACCCTTACCCCCTGTCCCCTGATCCGAAGTTCCCTTTTGAATAGCGTTTTAATTCACAATCCTTTATAGCACTGCTATAGTAGTCACGTTCCCCATTCCCTGTTCCCCGTTCCCTGTTGCCTGTTGCCTTTTGATTACTGTCCCGGCTTAAGTGGATAGCCCTCTAGCAGAAACTCCACTAGCCAGTCTTTCAGATGACGGGTAGCACGGCAATCATCCTCGTTGTAGCGCAAAATCGCCGACAGCAAAGCGCGATCGCCTGTCTTCAACCACCGATCGTACCAGCAGACAGATTGGGCTCCACTCACCCCGCGATCGCGCCATTGAAACCCCAGCCAGTGGGCAAGGGATTTGAGGGAATAGTTTTCTACGGGTAGGGTGACAGATGTAATCACCCACTGATGCAGATCCACAAAACGGGATAACAAGGGTTTTATCTGTTTCCTGGGAGTATTGTATAGTTTTGCTAAGCGCTTAATAGTTTCCACTTCGTATTCAGAAAAATGAAAAATGGGAGCATCATGATAAACCCTGACTAAAGCTAAAAATTGCTCCCAAATTGAACCCTCATCTTCAGGATTTTCCGCGAGAAATGGGTAAAATTGCTCAGTGTTGGCTTGCCGCTCAACCACCAAAACTCCAAGCAAATAATCAAGATTGCGCTCAGGTTCAGCTTCAATATCAAAATATAACTCTATAGAGGCTGTCGGGATTGCTCTATGACGACCTGAAACCCGATCTGGTTTGAGCATTGCCCGATTCTGTAAAATAGATTGGGCTTGCTGCTTTAACCCAGAGGCTATTTCAACCCCGATCGCCTCACCCATATTGATAGGACAAGCAGCAGCGAGAGATTCTACTGTTTCTACTCCCAGTGCTTGTAAATGTTCGTAGCGGTTGGGAGTAACACCAGGGACAAGAGAGAGGTGTTTTTGAGATTGGGCGATGGCGTAACAATGACTGTGCCAATGGCAAAGACTACAGCGTTGGCGAGAAATAAATACTTCCGGTTTCTCGTGCACCAATAGCATTTGCACGCATTCAGAGAGGACATCCTGCATCCGAGGGATCCAGTTTTCCAGATTCACTGCATAACTGTTTTGCCGACGCAAAATAATCTGGGAGGTTTCTGGCAAAACTCCCTGGATACCTGCTAGTAGGTATGCGTGAAAAGCGGCGACGATTTTGTATTCTGGTTTTGGACGGCGACCAAACCGAATGCCGATCGGCAAATACATCCAATCGCCAAAGTGCGACATTCCTGGCTGTTTAACTAATAAACTAGGATTACTTACTAGGGTGACGCCACCCCTTTCAATAGTAAAATCTTCCTGTAGGAGCACCCCCTGATAAATGCACTCGACTCCCTGCTGCATTAATGCTTCAGTCTCTTTTGCCCTAGCTTCCCAGTCTTCGTCAGGTGCCTGAGGTTGGTGGTAAACTGGGTAAAACTCGTCAATAACATTAGCAATATGGTTTTGGCTTTCTTGTCGCAGTTTAAGCAAAAAGTCTCGTTCTGGATCTTCCTCAATGGAATCTCCGTAAACATTTAAAAAGGCACGGCGCTGGCAGCGTTTGTAATCCAGTAGCAGATCGTCAGTCAGCAGCATTGGAAAGAGTAGGCGATGTTATAACAACATTCTGACCTAAATCTGTTTTTAGCCCTTCACAGAATGAACTACACTCTTAGAGCAAATAGCAACTTAGAACAGCATCGACAGCAGTTTCCTGGACTGGCTAATAAAGTTTATTTTAATTTTGGGGGGCAAGGAACTTTGCCCCGTGCGGCATTGGAAGCGATAATCGATGCCTATGAATATATCCAGCAACAAGGACCCTTTTCTCTACGGGTAAATGCTTGGATTAAGCAAAAGATTGCTTTAACGAGAAAGGCGATCGCTGATGAACTTGGTGCCCCACCTGAAACCATTACCCTCACTGAGAATGTCACTGCTGGCTGCAATATTGCCCTGTGGGGAATTGATTGGCAAGCAGGGGACCACATACTGATGACAGATTGCGAACATCCCGGTGTGATTGCCATTGTTGGGGAAATTGCACGGCGCTTTCAGGTGGAAGTCTCTACCTATCCGATTATCGCAACCCTGAATCAGGGAGATCCAGTAGAAATGATTGCCCAGCATCTACAACCAAATACGCGTTTGGTGGTGTTGAGTCATTTGCTGTGGAATACAGGTCAGTTATTGCCTCTAGCTGAAATTGTCAAGGTTTGCCACAATTATTCCCAGAGTGCCAAATCGGTGCAAGTGCTGGTAGATGCTGCCCAGTCTGTGGGTTCTCTGCCTTTGAATCTTACCGAATTGGAGGCAGATTTTTATGCTTTTACGGGCCATAAATGGTTATGTGGTCCTGCGGGGGTTGGGGGACTTTATGTGCGTCCCGAAGTTTTAGAAAGCCTCAATCCCACATTTATTGGCTGGCGCAGCGTGAAGACGAATGAAAAGGATAAACCAACAGGTTGGAAAGTGGATGGAGCTCGCTTTGAAGTAGCGACTTCCCCTTATCCTCTGTATGAGGGGTTGCGAGGGGCGATCGCTACTCACCAACAATGGGGAACTCCTGAGAAACGTTACCAGCAGATCTGTCAGCTTAGTAAATATCTCTGGCAAGGTTTATCTCAAGTTGAGGGAATTAATTGTTTGAGAACTTCTCCGCCAGAAGCTGGTTTAGTTTCTTTCCGAGTCAAGGGGAACAAATCCCCTGAAAAACTGGTGCAATCTCTGGAACAGCAAGGCTTTTTATTAAGGACTATTGCCGATCCAGCTTGTATTCGTGCTTGCGTTCACTATTTTACGCTTCCTGCTGAGATTGAGCAGCTAGTTGAAGCAATTGAGAAACTCCTCGGGCTGGTTGACTGACAAAACGGCTAAGGAGTTGGACACAATTAAAGTTAACTGTGAGGACAAGGCAACAGGCAATCAACAGTTACCAGTGAGCAGTGACCAGTTACCAGTTAAGTACTGATAATTGGTAACTGGTAACTGGTAACTGGTCACTGG
>JBFRWF010000354.1:0-5479 GCA_051439465.1 Xenococcaceae cyanobacterium
GAGCTAATTGAAAGAGAGCTTGATAAATGGGATAAATTTCGGTCAAACCATTTTTCTAATCGTTGTTCTACCAGGCTTTCAGAAGTTTGGTCTTCTTAGCGATCGCCCTTAACTTCATGGCATTCGCCTATGACGAGATTATGCCCCTTAAAGATCCCAGAGTTCAGACCAATCCGGGCTACTTAGTGATTATCCTACTATCGCGAGTCATCGTGCGTCTGGGATCTTTGGAGTATATCAATCCCGCAACCATCGAAGGATTATTCTCCGCTGATCTAGCTTACCTACAAGACTTTTACCAGCGGATTAACCAAAATGGTCACAGTCGTCTGTTGGTCTCCTGCCCTCACTGCCAAGGCGAATTTGAGGTGGAAACAGCCCAGGTGGGGGAGTAGTTTGCTACCCTTCAGACCAACTGTTTGAGGAGGTAGCCTATATTGCGTACCACTTGCATTGGCCCTACGACCAGATTGTCAGTCTCGATCATCGAGAAAGACAGCGCTGGGTTGCAGAGGTGGCCAAGATTAACGAGCGGCTAAATCAGTAAAGGAGCGATCGATGGCAACTTTATCATCCTTTTTACCTCTAGGGGCGAACGCAGCTTATGTTGGCACAACTGGGAAGTTGGGCAGGCGTCTGGATCCCTATCAGGGGTTCAATTTTCTCATTGAGATTGAGGGGCTAGTGACAGGGGGATTTAGTGAAGTTAGGGGTCTCGAAAGTGAAATTGAAGTTGAGCAACACCGCGAAGGTGGAGAAAATCAGTACATTCATCAACTACCCGGTCCCACCCGTTACCCATCGCGCTTAATTCTCAAACATGGTCTGACAGATATTGACAGTTTGTGGAACTGGTATAGTGCTACGAGTCAAGGTATAATTTGGCGCAAAAACGGAACCATCATGCTGTTAGACCACCAGCACATTCCTGCTATGTATTGGAATTTTAAGCAGGCTTTACCCGTGAAGTGGACGGGTCCAGAATTGGATGCTAGCAGCGATCGAGTGGTGTTTGAAACTATTGAGTTAGTTCATAAAGGTATTACCAAACCGATCCTGAGTCAGGCTGGATCGCTGGTTCGAGCAGGGGCGAAATTAGCATAAGAACAAAAGCACCACTTCCCCATAATGAGTGTAAACCCTTATGAGTATTCAGTCAAGAGTAAAATCAAGCCAATCTAATAAAAACCGCTACAACTATCAAAGCTGGCAGGAGAGTTTAGATCCCAAGTTGACGCGGCGACTTCTGCGACCGATCGCCCAGCCTGGAGTTGCCAGCACGCAATTGGTTGAGTCAATTCTGTTACGGATGCAAGCAATGACCGAGCGATCGCCCCTCGCCAAAAGATTGCTCCAACGTCAGTATTGGGTTCCGCAGCGCTCGGCAGACGCCGTACCAATCGTCTATGCTCGGACTGCGAGTAATAATCGCGGTCAATCTGTCAGTGCTACTGACTTACAACCGTCTGCACAGCAGTCTGCAAAGCTGTCTCCAAAGAAGCAACTCCCACTTGTCATTCAGGCAAAATTTGCCCGTCCGCAGGAGAGGTCGCCAAATGATTTCTCCGGATCCACGATCGACACCCAGAGCGAGGGAGACTCTCGCGCTTCGGAGATGTGGAAATTGCCGTTGATACAGGCAAAGTCTGCTATTCAACCCGTGCAAAATGTGGTAAAAACATTACCTGTAGTGAGGGAAAATAGCAAAGGATCTAGATTGCTCGCTCGATCTGCACCAACGGCGTCAGTGGCTCAAAGTGCTACAGGACAAAAACCTATAGTTCAGGCAAAAAATAACACAAATCCCTCTTCAGAGCGTCTGGGAGCTAACTCAACCGGAAAAACCTTGGGGGTGGTGCAACCGAAATTAGAACGACCTGTCGTGCGGGAAAATTCAAGAACGGATGAGGGGCGATCGCCCGTTCCTCTCGTGTTTGCTTCACCCTCAACTAGTAAAGTTCCACCTGCTAGTAACGGATTGGATAGGACAGGCATCTTGCCTGTCAACAACCATACCAGTAATAATGGTGTCATTCAACGAATGTCCTCTCCAGACAGTGAATTAACATCGTCTCCCCCAGTCCCGCCAACTCCTGTAATTGAGCAAAATCGTGGGGGAGGAGATGCTGAGAGTACCGATACGAGTAATGAAGTTGATGTCGAGGATTTAGTAGATAGAGTGCAGCGGCGGCTCATGCAACGCCTGACCATTGAAACCGAGCGTAGGGGATTGAGGCGATGGATTTAAATATCACCCGTAAAAGTATCAAAAGCGGACTTAAGAGTGCTATTTTTGGGGCCGAACTCGCAAAAATAACGATTGAGCGCGAACTGGGTGAAGGCGCTCACGAAGTATCGGGAGTCGCTACCTGGGGAACTGACTATAAAAATCTATTTGAAGATGCTCCTGATGTATTGTTCAATCCCAATCAAATCCATCTAACTAAGAAGACTCGATGGAATCGAGCGCTCCAGAATAGCAGCAACACTGGCGAACTGCAATTTGCAGGGGGCGAACCAGCAAACTATACAATTGACCTCTTTTTCAATACCTACGAAGATTTGTCGAGTGCGCCGTCATCAATTGGGGGTAAAATCAAGCAAGCGGGGTTGAGAACTCTCAAAGATTACGCAACTCCTAGTTCCTTGTTCGCATTCTTTGAACCCCCAGTCAGCGTTAGGCAATATACTGATAAAGTTCGGGAATTGATGGAGATTGACCCCGATTTAAAACGTCCGCCCCGCTGTAAACTTTCCTGGGGACAATTTGGAACGATTATTGTTGGGTATCTCAAAGAACTCACCGAACTTTTTACTTTATTCTTACCTGATGGCACCCCAGTTCGGGCGACCTTAACTTGCACATTTGAACAGGACGATCCGCAAACAGAAACTAAATCAGGGACTAAAGCGCGTGATGACGACCCCGTGAGGATTGTCCGACGAGGCGAAACCCTCAGCAGCATTGCTTATCAAGAGTATAGCGACCCCAGTTTGTGGCGAGAAATTGCGCGAGCAAATCGGATTGATAACCCCCGGAGTTTGCAACCCGGTCAGGTTCTTATCATTCCAGTATTGCATCAATAATAAACCGAGGAGGTGATCGATCCTGTTTACGTCTATTCCCCTACCAACAACTAACCAAGGTGACAGCCAAGCGCCTCAGTTGAGAGTTAATATTCAAGGAAGGCAGCTATCAGAGGCGATCGCCGTCTTGATCGATGAAGACTTGACGGCACCAAATATGTTCGAGATCGCGCTAGCAACTTGGAACGAGCAAAAACAGGAATGGGTAGATAGCGATCGCCTCGAACTTGGGGATGAAGTGGAGATTTTTCTGGGCTATCGCAATAGCACCAAAAAACTGATAATCGGAGAAATTACGGGGCTAGAGCCAGAATTTGCTCGCGGAGAAGTCCCTCGATTAACAATTCGAGGTTACGATTACAGTCATCGGTTACTGAGAGGAAATAAAACCCGAACGTTTACCCAAAAGAAGGATAGCGATATTGCAAGGGAAATTGCCCGCGCCTACGGATTGAGCTACAGAGGACACAATACAGGGATAACGCTAGATTACGTTCTCCAGCATAACCAAACCGATTGGGAATTCTTGGGCGATCGCGCCCAAAGAATCGGATATGAAGTGTCCGTTAAAGAAAAAACGCTATATTTTCAGCCACCTCAAAGTACAGAACAACCAACCTTAACTCTCTCTCAAAGTAAGGATTTATTAAGTTTCTCTTGTCGGTTAACCAGTTTAACCCAAGTAGGACAAGTAGAGGTTAGCGGATGGAACCCGAAAGAAAAAAAATCATTTGTAGAACGCGCCAGAAGCAGCGATCGTGACTCCGGACCCCAGGCGAGCGATCGCGGATTTGGATATAAAACCACAGATCGTTTATTGCGTCCAGTTGCTAACCGGGCGCAAGCCAGACAAATCGCTAAAGGACAATTTGACGAAATGGCTCTGTGTTATATCAGTGGCGAAGGAACCTGTATTGGTCGCACCGATTTGCACGCTGGCATGACCGTCAATATTGAAGGCGTAGGTAAGCGATTTAGCGGGGTTTACTATCTAACTACTGTTACCCATAGCTATTACCCGCACCGAGGCTATCGCACCGCATTTACAGTGAGGAGAAATGCCACATGATGGGAATGGACGGATTGGTTAATTTAATCGCGCAACCCGATCGACAAGGTCGTTTCTACGGCGTCGCCGTTGGTGTCGTGACCAATATTAAGGATCCTGAAGGTTTAGGACGAGTCAAAGTTAAATTTCCCTGGCTATCGGAACAAGATGAAAGCTACTGGGCGAGAATAGTTACCCCAATGGCGGGGAAAGAACGGGGAATTTACTTTTTACCAGAAGTAGATGACGAGGTTTTGGTCGTCTTCGAGCAAGGGGATATCGAATTTCCCTACATTTTAGGAGGACTGTGGAACGGTAAAGATAAACCGCCCTTGTCGAATGATAATGGCGAAAATAACCAGCGAATGCTGAAGTCGCGCAGTGGTCACACCATCGTGCTTGACGATACCAAAGATAGAGAAAAGATTGTTATCAGCGATAAGACGCAGAAGAATCAAATCGAGATCGACTCCAAAAATAACACCATGACGCTTGCAGTCGAAAAAGACTTGATCGTCGAGGCGAAGGGCAAAATTAGCATTAAAACTAGCGGTGGCGATCTGGCGATCGAATGTAAAAACCTGGAAATTAAAGCGCAACAGAATTGCGATATCAAAGCTAATGCAAGCTGTAGCCTTCAATCCAATGCAGGGCTGGCAATTAAATGCGCGGCGGGCGTAAAAATTAACGATGGGGCGCTAGAGGTAATCTGAACTCTCATTCCGTATCCTAAACCAGAGTATGGGTGAAGGAGGTGAGGGGGCGAGAGGGTGCGGAATGTGGGAAAACTATTGCGCAACAGTTAGCCCGCATTCTGTGATAACTCAGCCAAGTCCATTGGATTCCAATTACCCCACTCTTTATTAAGAATCAATTTTTCCTTAATTCTTTTAAGCACTAGATTTTCTCCATTGTGAAGTAAAACTGCATCTCCTGTTATTTTGCTTAACAACTCTATTGTTGCTCGTAATACAGTCCGCTTTCCTATCTGATACTCTTCTTTAGGATTAATCCGAAACCGCACGTCTATAGTAGGTCGAAAGCCAAATTCCTCTTCAATCTGCGATCGAGCTAGAGTACTTTCTTTGATCGCACCTATTAATACTCCTTGACCCAGTAAATGCTTATCTGACGTCACCTCTATATTCAGTTTTTTAGAAATAATTAATAGAGCTTCTTTCGGCTCAGTATCGGTGTCTATTAGACATCTCCAAAAAAGAAAAAATTTTCAATTTTTTCTGCTATAATGAAATTTGACAACCCCTTATATGAAAAAAATGATTCCAATTCTCAGCTATATTAAAGATAATCCAAGGTCAACAAAGAGATTGATAGGATTAAGGG
>JBFRWF010000355.1:0-4454 GCA_051439465.1 Xenococcaceae cyanobacterium
AAAACGCAAGCCCTTTAAATGTTAAAATACATTCAAAACAAACTTTGGGGTCGTCCATGTATCCCCAGCTAAATCGAAGATTGTAGCTGGGGTATTATAGCTCCCCCAAACCCCCTCATCTGATAAAAACATAGATATCAACCCATGAGATACCCCAAAATTTGACCCAATTCCTTGGTTTGTCCAGCAGCTAGACTCTCCCATCGCTCGCACACACTAGCAAGAGCTGGACGAACCTTTGAGGAGGGATACTGCACAAATAGTCCCCGCAGACCTTTAATAGGTGGTATTTTCTCCTCTGCGCCAAACCAAGGCTGAGTCAGTAATAAAATCATTGGTTCTAATCCGCTTTCATCCTGTAAGTTAGTTCGTATAGCATTAGCTAGCTTTAAGCTTCGTAATTCATTAGCTGGTGCTAGAGTACGCTGTGTCCAAATTTCTACCCAATCGGCTGGATTATCCATTGGTAGGACTATCTCTTGCTCTTCTCCAGTGACGATCAAAACAACAGGTATTCTTGCATGATATAAAGAGCGTGTAATGGCAAATGCTGCTACACGGGTTATGGCTTCAACTGGACCGAAAACAGGAGGGGAGACATCTAGGAGTAAGACTGTCGGACGTAGACGAGGCGGTTCAGCTAGTTCGTGGGTGCGGAACAACAATTCTCCCCGAAAGTAACGGTAGGTGAGAATTTCTTGAGGCAAAGCTAATTGGCTAGGGAGTAAGGAAATCCAATCCGTATTGCTAGATGTCTCCACCCCACTCACTTGACCTCGTTCAGCCCCTGGAGCATTGCCAATGGCACGTCCTGAATGCTCTCCGAAGCAGATTCGCACACCTAATAACTGACGTTGAATGGAATTTAAGACGGGCAATTCTTTAACGCGGGACAACAAACGTAGGGGTAAAGCTGGTTCTGCTTCTACTACTTGCGAACCTAGGATAGCGAGTAAAGATAAGAGACGTTCATCGATGCGTTTGGCTGACTCCTGCAAGAGAGAAATAGGGGGCGGTGGGGCTTCTGGTTCGATGGGTTCTCCTTCTAAGCCAGCTTTTAGGGCTTCGCAGATTTCTGTGGAAGAGATGCCAGGAGGGGGTTCCCAGTTAGGAAAAGGGAGTTTATGTAGCAACAGGGCAACCAATCCAATGCGAGCAGGTGCAGACCAACGCAGGACAATTAATCCAGGGATTCCGGTGTTAGTATCCTTAGTGAGTTGAGCTAGGGAATTATGGACGGGATGACCGCCAGTGAGGTCGAGGAGGTCTTGGACTAAGGAAAGGGGGGGATAAATGTCCAGTCGGTGTAGTTGTGCTAATGCTGTGGGGAGTAAGCGAAGGTGACTGGGTAAGAGTTGAGTTGTTTGCGAAGCTACTGACAATCCTTGTATTCCTACGGTTGCTGCTTGACGAGCGAGGTAGGTGTTTAGTGTTTCCTTCATGACAATCTTTTTATTGCTATTCTGCATAACTTTCTCTGTTAGGATTTTTCAATAGCAAGTATGTCGTGATAATCACGGGCTAGTTTTTGAGAGACGATCGCATTGAGAGAAATTCCTGCTTCTGCTGCTTCCATCGCCAGTAAACGATGAATCCGCTTCTCAATTCTGATATTGAATTGACCGCTATAGTCTTTTTGTGAGGAAGGGGAGGGAATTGCTTCTCCATGCTTGCGGTAGCTTTCTTTTACTCCTTCCCAAGCTATTTGTAATTCTTCCAAGGCAGCATTAGGATTATCGGCAAAGGCAGATACATTGGGCATCTCTATAAAATGGGCTAACCAATCTCCATCTTCATCTTGAAAGAGATTAATTGTAAACCTGTTAAAATTGTTCGTTTCAGATTTCATCATCTTCCAAAATCCAACCAGACAGACGTAACAGAGTCTCGAATTCACTAAAGCGTAGTCCTTTGGGATTGCGCTGGGCTTTTTCTAATAATTTTTCTTTCTTAGTCACACTGAGAATTTCAAGTCTTTATTCATCGCTCAGTTGAAGTTTCAGCATGCGAGGTTACAAGTGCGATCGCAAAATCAAAATCGCTCACTTCCTAATCCCTAACTGTTCATTTTAGCTATCCTCTCATACAAACGCCCTGCCTGACCGGAATAACCCGCCTCCTCTAACAAGGCTGCTGCTTTTACTAAATCACCAGTCAATTCTGCTTGTTGTGCCTGTGCCAAAAGTCCAACTCCCTCAGCACTTTTAACCTGCTTTGGTTTGATAATGCTAGGTTTTGTTTGCTTAGCTTCACTCTGTCGCAACTGTTGAGAAATACGATTGAGTAACTGTTTGCTTTGTCTTGAAAGTCCTTTTTTTACTGTTGGGATTTTCCCTACCCAGAGTGTCCAAGCAGGGGTCATTTGAGCCGTATCGAAGTGATAGGTTTGATGCCGAGCGACTGCAACTGCAATCTGGGAATTGAGGTTAAATCTCTGCTGACGGGCATCTTTAGGTAAGGAGGGATAAAAGTCCATGCCTAGCTCTAAATAAAGGGCGTTAGGACCTATCCAAACTAAAGGAATGCCCAAGGGAATTTGTGTGGGTAAGCCCCCTGGAGCGGTTAATAAATGATATCCTGCTCCTGGCAGGAGAAAGGTCATCTCTCCTATTGGTCGTCCCATAAGAAGGCAACGCAACCAAGATAGTTCTGTATCATCTAGCAGCACTGCATCCACTTGCTGAGTTACTCTAGGACGAGGGACAAGCTGTACAGTAATGGGTTCTGGTACTTGAGCAGAAGACAGAGGTGGTGCTTCAGCTTTGGGAAGTTGGGGAGTATCCAAAAGCAGCGATCCGTCCACCTTATTTCCAGTAAGACGCAGTCGCCAGTTGCTGACATCACGAGTTCCCAGTAGCCAAATTTCGTCTTGGGGAATCATTGGCTCAATTAAACTAGAAGCTAAGGGCAGGCGATGACGTACATCTACCAATATTCTTTCTCTTTCAGTCTCTACTAAGGGGGCTGCCACAGTGGTATAGGGTAAGCTGGTTAAACGATGGACTAGAGCCGCCGGAATGGTTCGCTCTCTTTTTGACTTTAGTCGCATCAATAAAACCCCAGATGTTTCCCGATTATTATTATTGTTATTGTTAAGGGGCTGTTGTAAGGCGGGTGTAATTGTTACTTCTAGTCCTAAAGCGGTAGCACGACGCAAAATCCATTGCCCAAGAGAGCCAGGGGTTACAACGTCTAAGACAGAGGTTTCTCGATAACGACTGGAAGGTAAATTTGCTTCTGCTAATAATTCTGCCAGTTCTACAATTGACCAAGCACTAACATCCAAGGTTTCCCTTTGTTCATTCTGAGTAGGCAAATCTCCTGATAGGGACAAGGCTACCCATTGCTGATTCTGACGAGCAAAAGGGCGACCCCCTGCTGTCCAAATTAGTGGAGCGATACGCTCATTACGCTCATGGGAAATGGCAACTTCAACCCACCAAGTTTTCTGTGGCGTTCGGCGCACCACTGCTGCATCTGATAATCTTGTTCCGAAAACTGACCCTAGAAATGCCAGAGCACTGTTAGCACTGCGAAAACGTCCACCCACAGATGGATCTAATGAAGGCGAAGAAGTTGGTTTCTCGGATCTTGGTGTTTCTGATACAGATTTTTGAGGGATTTGTTGGTGTTTTTTTGAAGATGCGGTTTGTTTTGATTGAGGTTCTCCTTCTGGAGTCTCTGGAGTTAGCCGCCGAATTGTAAACTTGCGGGTTTCTGACATTTGTATTTATCGCGAAAAAATACTTGATTAGATCATAAGTCCTTTGAATTAAGTCAACAAACCTTGACATTTTCGCTCTCATAATTCGATCCGCCTGACGGCGGAAAAAAGGGAAAAGTAAAAAAAGTGTAAAGGGTAAGAGGGGAAAAGGAAAAAGGGTTATTGAGTTCTCCCGGAACCGCAGACTACACGAAAACCGAAACCGTTGCTGCGGACGTCGCGCCGAAAGAGGAGTTGCCGCGGGACGCGGAACGGCAGTTTTGAGGATAGGTGCGCCAGGAACCGCCCCGCATTGGAGAACGATTCTTCTCCCCATCAAGCCAAACACTGCCATCCGTAGGCGCACCTTGGTAATTCTCATGCCACTCATCGCCACACCACTCCCACACATTCCCGTGCAGATCGTACAAACCAAAGCTATTGGGGGGGAATTGACCTACGGGGGTGGTTTCTTCTCTATCTTCCCCTGAAGGTTCATTAGCATAGGTATCTGAGGCAGGATAGTTAGCTAACTCTCCTGTTATGGTTTCCCCAAAGTAGAAGGGGGTGGAAGTTCCAGCTCGACAAGCGTATTCCCATTCGGCTTCTGATGGCAGTCTATATTCTCTTTCTGTGGCTTTTGACAACCTTTTACAGAATTCCACTGCCTCATACCAACTTACGCATTCTACTGGTAGGGAATCTCCTTTGAATCTTGAGGGGTCTAATTCAAGGTCAATGTCTATTTTAG